>JANLUV010000478.1:0-2243 GCA_031363685.1 Alphaproteobacteria bacterium
TCGGCACGGCCGACAGACAGGCAAGCAGGGGCGCGGCCGCAAGCCGCAGAGAGCGCAACATGATTTGTCCATCCACTCGATCAGGTCTGGCGATAATGGACTGGGCCAACGCGCCTCAGGATGACGCTACGGCCTGCCCACGGGCGTGCCCCTACCACCGCCACGCAGCGCTGGCCATGCCTTGAAACATCCGGAAACGGGCTGTTCGGCGGTGTGGCCGACGGTGTGGCCAGCGCTCTGGTATAGCCGTTGAAACCCTCCCGCAGGCGTGCCATTCCCCGCGCCATCACGACAGTTTCCGAAAGCGACAGACATGAGCATTTCCTTCACCGGCAAGGTCGCCATCGTCACTGGGGCCAGCGGCGGTCTGGGCCGGGCCTATGCGCTTGAACTGGCGCGGCGCGGGGCGAAAGTGGTGGTCAACGACCTTGGCGGCGCGCGCGACGGCACCGGCCATTCCGACGCCGCGCTGGCCGTGGTCGAGGAAATCCGCGCCGCCGGGGGCGAGGCGATGTCCAACGGCGGCGATGTCACCCAGTACGACCAGATGGCCGAGATGGTCGCCAAGGTCAAAGCGGACTGGGGCGGCGTCCACATCGTCATCAACAACGCGGGGATCCTGCGCGACAAGACCTTCAGCAAGATGGCACCGGCCGATTTCGAACTGGTCGTGCGGGTCCACCTGCTCGGCTCGGCCTATGTCACCAAGGCGGCGTGGGAAACCATGCGCGAACAGAACTATGGCCGGGTGCTGATGACCACCTCGTCAACCGGGCTGGGCGGGAATTTCGGCCAGGCCAATTACGGCGCGGCCAAGCTCGGCGCGGTCGGCTTGGCCAAGACGCTGCATCTCGAAGGCGCCCGCCACAATATCCGCGTCAATTCGCTCGCGCCCACCGCCGGCACCCGCATGACCGAGGATATCTTCCCCGAGGAAGCATACCGGGCCTTCCGCCCCGAAGCGGTGGTCCCGGCGGCGCTCTATCTCGTGTCCGAGGATGCGCCGTCAAACGCCATCGTCGGCGCGGGCGCCGGAGTGTTCCAGTCGTTCTACCTCACGCACAACGATGGTGCGCTGCTCCCGCCCGATCAGCAGACCGTCGAAGGGTTCGCCGCCGCCTGGCCGAAGATCAGCGACCGCAGCGGCGATGCGGTGATGCAGAACGGCATGGAACAGGCGATGCACGCGATGACCCTGCTGACCAAAGCGAAAGGCTGAACGAGGCAATAGAATCGGCGGGAGCTACCCGCTCAGCCGAACACGGCATGCAGCCAGCGTGACAGCGTGGCCAGCGCAACGGACCATGCTGGCGGCGGCGGGGGCGGGGGCGGCGGGGTATCGGCGAAACGGGCGCGCAAGCTGTGGCTCGTCTGCGGCCGCACCGCAATTGCCGCCACGTCAGCGACGTGAACATCCTGATGGGCCCGCTCGTCCTGCACCAGCCCAGCCGGCGCCAGGGTCGGCCCGGTCGCAACGAAATGGGCCGGTCCCGGCTGGTGGGCGTGCCCCGCCTCCGGTTCGGCCAGTTCCGGAAAGCTGCCGGGGCTGACGAACGGATCGGCTTCCGCCGGCTCGGGTTCGGCTACCGCAACCGGCTCAGCCCCAACTGGTTCGCCCCCAACCGGTTCGCCCCCGACTGGTTCATCCGCCATCGGCTCGAATGGGGCATCCACAGGCGGTTCGGCGGAAAACAGCGGATGCGATGGCCCGCGATGCGCCAGCAATTCGTCGGGCAGGCGCCGGCCGTCGCCCATGCGTTCCTGGCCGGCGCGTTCCAGCATTTCGGCGGCCGAGCGGACCTCCGCCTCGGCCAGTTCCAGCACCGGCTTCTTTTCGGTCTTGCGCATGGTCGGGCCAGCCAGCCCGTCATAGGTGAACCCGCCGTCGGTGGTGGCCGCAACTTCCCCCTCAGGTTCAACCGCTCCCGCCAGCGCTGCGCGCTGCACAGTGCCCGCCGGTTCCCCTTTGGCCAATTCCTTTGCCACCACGCGATCGGCCGGTATGGCAAAGGCCTGCACCAGCCCCTGTTCGGAACATTCCGCGCTGCCGATCACCGGTGCATCGAAATACGGATAGACCCCCTCGCTACCCGCCATCACGCACAGCGGGCGCGGCAGCCCTTGCGCACGGATGGTGTCGCGCACCGCCTGATACAGCAGCACCGCGAGATAGCACGAAGCGAGCGACCCGGCCCGGATCATGTCGAGCGCGGGCTGCCGGCTGGCGATCAGCGCGGCTTCCA
>JANLUV010000501.1:0-4432 GCA_031363685.1 Alphaproteobacteria bacterium
CCTGCTTTCTTGATTACTTAATTCGTTCCACGATCCGGGGGACGATCTTGTCCACCGAGAATCCGAAATGGTCGAACAGCACTTCCGCCGGGGCCGAGGCGCCGAACTGGTCGATGCCGATGGTCAGGCCGTCGCCGACATACTTCTGCCAGCCCAATGTTACACCTGCCTCGATCGAGACCTTGAGCACGCCGGCGGGCAGCACATCGGCGCGATAATCGGCCGGCTGCGCATCGAACAGTTCCCAGCACGGCATCGAGACGACATCGGCGCCGATCCCCTGCCCTTCGAGCGCGGCGGCAACATTCACCGCCAGTTCCACTTCCGAACCGCTGGCGACCAGCACGACCTGGCGTGCGGCGGTGGAAGCCTTGAGGCGATAGGCGCCCTTCGCCGAAAGCATGTTGCCTGAATCGCGCAGTTGCGGCAGGTTCTGGCGGGTCAGCGCCAGCACCGAAGGCGTTCCGCTCGCCTGCAGGGCGATGGTCCAGCACTCGGCCGTCTCGACGATGTCGGCGGGGCGGAAGACGTACAGGTTCGGGATCAGGCGCAGCGACATGACATGTTCGACCGGCTGGTGCGTCGGGCCATCTTCACCCAGGCCGATGCTGTCATGCGTCAGCACATAGATCACCCGGGCGCGCTGCAGCGCCGACATCCGGATCGCGTTGCGCGCATAGTCCGAGAACACCAGGAACGTCCCGCCATAGGGGATCACCCCCCCGTGCAGCGCCATGCCGTTCATCGCCGCCGCCATGCCGAATTCGCGGATGCCCCAGTAGACATAGCGGCCGGAATAATCGGCAGCGGTGAGCGGCCCGGTCGCTTTGGTCCTGGTGTTGTTCGAACCGGTCAGATCGGCCGAGCCGCCGATCATTTCCGGCACCAGCGAGGTCAGCACTTCAAGCGCGAGTTCGGAAGCCTTGCGGGTGGCGACCTTCTGCGGCTTGTCCAGCCATGCGGCGAACGCGCGGGCAGCGCCATCGCCCGCCGGCAGTTCGCCGGCCATGCGGCGGGCCAGTTCCGCGCTATCGGCCGATGCGGCGGCGCGGGCTTCCCATGCAGCGCGGGCGGCAGCGCCCGTGGCCCCAAGGCTGCGCCAGTCGGCCAGGATGTCGGCGGGAAGCTCGAACGGGGCAGCGCTCCACCCCAGAAACTCGCGCGCTGCGGCGATCTCGTCCCCGCCCAGCGGCGAGCCGTGGACGTTGTGGCTGCCCTGCTTGTTGGGCGCACCCTTGCCGATCACGGTGCGGCAGGCGATCAGCGAGGGGCGGCCATCAGCCACCGCTGCTGCGATCGCGCGGGCAATATCGGCCATGTCATGCCCGTCGCACGCCTCGGTGTGCCAGCCAGAGGCGCGGTAGCGAGCCGGGATGTCCTCGCTGGTCGACAAGTTGGTGTCACCGTCGATGGTGATGCGGTTATCGTCCCACAGGACGATCATTCGGCCCAGCTTGAGGTGCCCGGCCAAGCCGATCGCCTCGTGGTTGATGCCTTCCATCAGGCAGCCATCGCCCGCAATCACCCAGGTGCGGTGATCGACCAGATCATCCCCGAAGGTGGCGTTGAGGTGGCGTTCGGCCAGCGCCATGCCGACCGCCATCGCCAGCCCCTGGCCCAGCGGCCCGGTGGTGCATTCAATGCCGGGGATCAGGAAATTTTCGGGATGGCCGGCGCAGACGCTGTCCAGCTGGCGGAACTTGCGAATGTCCTCCATCGTCGGCGAGGCGTAGCCGGTAAGGTGGAGCAGCGAATAGACCAGCATCGAACCGTGGCCCGCCGACAGCACGAACCGGTCACGGTCAGCCCACTTGGGCGCAGCCGGATCGAACTTCACGAACTGCGAGAACAGCACCGTCGCGACATCGGCCATGCCCATCGGCATTCCGGGATGGCCGCTGTTGGCGGCCTGCACCGCGTCCATGGACAGGGCGCGAATGGCGTTGGCCATAAGGCCCAGGCGGGACGGATCGATGCTCATGCGTAAAAGGGCTCCACCAGCGCGAAATCGCGCCATCGAATCGGGTCAGGTCCTTTTGCGGACATGCTGCGACGCGTCAAGTTTGGCGCCGTTCGCCGGCGCGGCGCGCGATTTGGTTGGGCGCAGCGCACCGGCGTCGCCAGTGCTTTGCCCGGACGCTTAATTGCGCTAGCGATGGCGGATGATTGGCGAACGAACCAAAAGCGCACTGCAGCGAATCGATGCGGCGGTGGCGCGGCTTGAACAAGGCTCAGCGCGGCTGAAAAGTGCGGCGGGCGACGCCGCAGAGCGTAATGCACAGCTGACTGCGGCTGCGGCCGAACAGGCGGAGCGCCATGCGCGGCTGCGCAATGCGGTCGGCGAAGCGATGCGCGACCTGGACGGGCTGATCGGCCGCGCCGGCGCCGCGCTGGCGACCGTACAATCGGCCGCGGGAGAAGACACGGAATGAGCAATGTCGCGCTCCACATTGGCGGCCGCGCGTTTACCGTCGCCTGCGCCGCGGGCGAGGAAAGCCACATCACCGCGCTGGGCCGGATCATCGACGGCAAGCTTCATGCGATGGGCGCTGCTGCCGCTGGCCAGAACGAAACGCGGATGCTGCTGTTTGCCGCGCTGCTGCTGGCCGATGAACTGCACGAAACGCGCAATGGTCCTAACGCCCCGCCGCCCCCGCCCGAACCCGTCGAAGACCCGGTCCTGGCCGAACGGCTGGAAGCAATTGCCGGTGCGCTTGAAAAATGTGCACTACACCTTGAGGGTGAAGCCCAAGACGCCTAGATCAGTGGGTGACGGGTACTGCCCGGTACGAACCGCATGAAAATCCCTGAGGCTATAAGCAATCCTAAGGGGGCTGTCCCTGCCCGGATCGCACTGGTTTCAGTGAGGCCCGGGATAAATGGTCCCCACCTGACGTGACGCGTCAGAGGATTTCCCGGCAACGGCCCATGGTGGTCCCGTCACCTGTTTGTTTCGTGCGCCATCGGCATCCGCCGTTGGCTTGCGGCAGCGGGCCGACGCCTTGGATGCAGGATCGCGCCGCATGGATGAAAAGCATCAGTTGCGCGCCCGCCTGCGGGCGGAACGCCGCGCTCATGTCGAGGCGCTTTCGCCGTCGATCCGCGCGCTGATCCTGATGCGCCCGCCCGCACCCGTCGCCGCGCGGTTGCCGGCAGGCAGCGTGGTCGGGATCTATCACGCCACCCCCGTCGAAGCACCGACGGCGGGTTATGCTTGCTGGCTGTTCGAGAACGGCCGCCATCTGGCGCTGCCGTGGTTCGCCAGCCGCACGGCGCCGATGATCTTCCGCATGTGGACCGATCCGTTCGACCATTCGGACCTTGAACCCGGCCCATGGGGCGCGCTGCAGCCCCGCGAGATCGCGGCAGAAGTGGTGCCCGACACCGCTTTCGTGCCGCTGCTCGGCTTTACCGATGCGGGTTACCGGCTGGGTCAAGGCGGCGGGCATTACGATCGCTGGCTGGCCGATCATCCCGCCACGGTGCCGATCGGGCTTGCGTGGGACATTCAGCGGCTCGATATGCTGCCGGTCGAACCGCATGACCGCCGCCTCGCCGCGATCGTGACGCCGACGCGGTTCTATGAAACGCCGAAAGGAAACGAATAATGCGCACCGAGCCGACATGGCGGATCCCGGTCGGGGTGATCGGGCTCGTGGTGGCACTGGGCATCTACGGTATCGCCATCGCGCTGGTCCTGCCGCGCTGGATCGGCAATTGGCCCGCGCTGGCGCAGACACCGGTCTACCTTGTGCTCGGGGTGATCTGGCTGCTGCCCTTGCGGCGGTTCCTGATCTGGATGGAAACCGGCCGCTGGGGCTGACGGCGCTGGTGGAAACCCGCCCAATTCACCGTGCCTGAAACGAAAAAAGGCACCCAAAGGCGCCTTTATCTGCCCCGGCCAAAACCGGAAAATCCTTAAGTGGCGCGAGTGACGGGACTTGAACCCGCGACCTCCGGCGTGACAGGCCGGCGCTCTAACCAACTGAGCTACACCCGCGTACCCCTTGGGAGCCGCGCCTCTAAGGGAGGTCGCGGAGGCTGTCAACCGTCTTACTCCGGTGATTTGCCTGCAATGTGACAGGCCATTCACGCTGCGCGAATTCAGCGATCGGGTGGCGCTTTGCGCCAGCGAAAATGCACTCAGTCAAGCCCGCCAAACATGATCGCCACCGCGTTAACCATATCTTCGGATTGAGCGGCGAAAACCCCGACCTGTCAGACTGGGGCCAAACGGGGGTCGTTTACAACCATGCACGCCAAGCACTTCGCCCGGACTGTGGCCGGCACCATCACGGGCGGCATCGCGGCGCTCGCCCTTCCGGTCGCCGCCCAGGACCAACGACCGCAGCACGTCATGCTGGCCAGCGACGTCTATGTCGAACGGCTGGGCACGGCCAACCGCATGCTCGAACCGGCCGGCCAGTTGCGC
>JANLUV010000519.1:0-5308 GCA_031363685.1 Alphaproteobacteria bacterium
GGGCTACTTCTCGACCACTTCTGGCAACATCACCGATGACATCATCATGGGCTATCTCGACCGACATATCCGCAAGGATGGCTTCAGCCCCTCCGCATGATCCTACCGGCGTCAGCCGGTTAGTCATTCAGGCGAAGTAGCGTCCGGCTTCGGCGAGGGCGGCCGGGGTGTCGACATCGAGCAGTTCTGCCGCGTCAGGGTGCAGCAGCGTCAGACCGGGCAACTGGGCGAGCAGCGGGCCGGCGCCGCGATCTCCGCTGACTGCGATCAGGTCTGGGTAAAGCCGTGCCGGGAACAGCGCGGGGACGCCTGGCCGCCCGCCCGGATGGGCGCAGGCGGCGGGCGCGAGACTGGCGGCGAGCCGGGCGAGCAGCGCCGCGCCGACGCAGGGCATGTCGGCGAGGTGGATCAGCAGCGCCGGATAGCCGCGATCGTGCGCGATGCCTGCGGCAAACCCGACCGAGGTGGCAAGGCCGGTCGCGGCATCGGGGTTGTTCAGGATTTCGAGGTCGGCCGGAAGGTAGGTGGGCGACGGATCGCCTGCGATCCATACCAGCGGCAGGCCGGTGGCTTGCGCTGCGGCAAGGGCGTGCAGCGCCAGCGGTTTGCCCGCGAGCATCGCGCCAAGCTTGTCTGCACCGAAGCGGGTAGCGCGGCCGGCGCCGAGGATCGCGAGGAGAGGCGGCAGGGCCATTGCCGCGTGGTGCGGGAAGGGACCGGGCGTGTCCAGCCCCGACAGCGACTGGCCCCGGCGTTCAGGCCGGGACGAGCAGCTCTGCTTCGTGCGTGGCGACGGCGCGTTCGAGCGCGGCAAGGAACTGGTCGGTCGCCTTTTCCCACGTAAAGCGGGCGCCGTAGATGGCGGCGGCCGAACGATCGAGCCGCACGGCCTTGCCGATCGCGACGGCCAGATCATCGTCGAGCGCGGCGAAGGTGGCGGGCATCCGGTGCGGGCCGCCGCGTCCGTCACGGCCGACGATGTCGAGCGGGCCGTGGACCGGGTAGGCGGCGACCGGGACCCCGCAGGCGAGCGCCTCGATCAGAACGAGGCCAAACGTGTCGGTCTTGCTGGGGAACACGAAGCAATCGGCCGCGCAGTAGGCACCGGCCAGTTCCTCGCCCGCCAGCGCGCCGAGGAATACCGCGTCCGGATACTTGGCCTGGAGGCTTTCGAGCGCCGGGCCATCGCCGACCACCACCTTGGTGCCCGGAACGTCGGCGCCGAGAAAGGCTTCAAGGTTCTTTTCCAGCGCGACGCGGCCGACATTCAGCATGACCGGGCGGGGCAGATCGGCCATCGCAGGGTGCGGATCGTGGTTGGGGCGGAAGGTCCAGCCATCGATCCCCCGGCCCCACGGCGCGGTGTGCGGGATGCCGCGCGTGGCCAGTTCTTCGGCCAGGCTGGGGGTGGAGACGAGCACGGCGCGGCTCGGGCCGTGGAACCGGCGCATCAGCGGCCAGAACCATTCGGCATCGACCCCGGTGCGGACTGCAAGGTAATCCGGGAAGCGGGTGTGGAATGCGCTGGTGAACGGCACGCCGCGCGATTTGCACCAGCCGCGCGCCGACCAGCCGATCGGGCCTTCGGTGGCGATGTGGACGATATCAGGCTTGAACGCATCGAGCAGGCGGCGCGCGGTGAAGCGCGGCGCCAGCGCCAGGCGGATCTGGCTGTAGCCGGGCATCGGCAGGGTGGCGAAGCGCTGCGGGGTGATCAGTTCGACCTCGTAGCCGCGCCGGTCGAGTTCGGCGACGGTGGCGGCAAGGGTGCGAACCACGCCGTTGACTTGCGGGAACCAGGCATCGGTAGCAAGGGCAACCTTCAGACGCGGCTGGGTTCCGGCCGGGGTGTTGATCTTGGGCATGTCGGTCACTGGTATGTCCTTGCCGATGCCAGGCCTGGCGAAGGTCCAGACCGCTCGCAGATTACGCGAGGGCCTGTTCAAGCGCGGCGAGGCTGGTGTTGGCGGCGCGGGTTTCAGCCGCCCAGTCGAGGATGTGCATCGCACCGTCGGCCTCTTCGACGAGGGCGGTGCAGCTTTCGACCCAGTCCCCATCGTTATAGTAGGTGACGGGGCCGATCTGGCGGATTTCGGCGCAGTGGATGTGGCCGCAGACGATGCCGTCGGCCCCGCGCGAAATGGCTTCCTGGGCAACCGCTTCCTCGAAGTTGCAGACGAACTGCACCGCGTTCTTGACGCGCTTCTTGAGGTAGTTGGACAGCGACCAATATGGCAGGTGTAGCTTGCGGCGCACCCGGTTGAGCAGGATGTTGAGGCGGAGCATCAGCCCGTAGGCCTTGTCGCCCAGGAACGCGAGCCACTTGGCATAGAGCACCACGCCGTCGAACGCATCGCCGTGCTGGACCAGCAGCGTGCGTCCGTCCGCCGTGGTGTGGATCGCTTCAAGGACCAGTTCGACCCCGCCGAACGACAGCCCGGCATAATCGCGCAGCATTTCATCGTGGTTGCCCGCGACGAACACCACGCGGGTGCCGCGGTGAGCCATCTTGAGGATGCGGCGGACAACTTCGTTGTGGGCGTCGGGCCAGTACCAGCCCTTGCGCAGGCGCCAGCCATCGACGATGTCACCCACCAGATAGAGCGTTTCGCATTCCACCGAGCGCAGGAAATCAACCAGCATCGTGGCATTGCAGCCGCGCGTGCCGAGATGGATGTCGGAGATCCAGATCGTGCGATACTTGCGCTTGGGGCGGAAACCGCGCGGTTCGGGCAGATCGAGCCATTCCGGGTAATTGGGCCGGCCGGCTTCGTCCGAGGGAACGCGATTCTTGCCGACGACTTCGTCCAGAAGACCTTGTACGTCGAACATCATTGGCTTGGATCCTGCAATGTTGCAGCGCCGCATTAGCCTTGTCAGATTGCGCGGGAATGACGGAGGCAAGTCACTTTCGTTACAATCCCCAGCCGAAAGCAGGGTTTCCGGGCGGAATTACCTTCATGCAATCGATTGTTGTAACGATCCGCGTTCTGTGGCATCGATCATGACGGATGCGCGGGATGAGATCGCCCGTTAACCACCGGACGAGACAAGTATCGCCGGCAAACCACACCGGGAGAGAACCGCGATGGAAGTGCCGACGCCTGCATCACGCCCCCGTTGATCCTGATCCCAGTGCGGATGCAGCCGCACTGCAACCCGGGTACATGCCGTCCCGGCCGACGCTTTCGCTGCCGCGCATCCTCGAAATGAACCTGGGCTTCCTCGGGCTGCAGTTCAGTTTCGGGCTGCAGCAGGGCAACATGTCGCCGATCTATTCCTAGCTCGGCGCGCGCGAGGCGCAGTTGCCGTTGCTCCAGTTGGCGGGGCCGATGACCGGGCTGATCATCCAGCCGCTGATCGGCGACTTGAGAGGCCAACCTGGCGGCAAGTGGGGACGGCGCATGCCCTATTTCCTGATCGGCGCGGTGCTCTGCGCGCTGGGGCTGGTGCTGATGCCGCTGTCTTCGTCGCTGGTCATGGCGGTTTCGCTGCGGTGGATCCTCGACGCAGGCGCGCCCGGCACGATCAAGGCGTTTCGCGATCCGTTCTTCTTCCGCGATCCGGTTACGGCCGCGGACCATATCGTCTTCACCGCCGCGGCTGCTTGGTCCGACGATCCGCACAACGGCATGGTCGGGTTCGCCACACGCACGGCCGTTGGCTGGGTTCTGGACGACCCGTTGATCGACGCGGTGGGGGTGACAACGAACTGGAGCGCGCGCAGTTCGGCGGGACGGCCGCGCCGGCGTACCGGCTGGTGTTCGATGGGGATGAGGTAAGGTTGGGGTGACGGCTTACTCCCCTCCCGCAAGCGGGAGGGGAACTATGTGGTGCTTGCGTCCAGCCAGTCCGCAATCCTCACGCGCTTTTGCGGATCACCAGTTTGGGGGCCATCACGGTTGACGGGGTATCTGTCCCGGCGATGCGCTCCATCAGGCTCGCGACCATGGTGCGGGCGCCGCCGGCGATGTCCTGATGGACGGTAGTAAGCTGCGGAACGGTTTGCGTCGCCAGCGGCAGATCGTCGAACCCGACCAGCGCGATGTCTTCGGGCACCCGGCGGCCGCGTTCGTGCAGCAGGCGCAAGGCGGCCATCGCGATCACATCGGAGGCGGCGAAGATGCCGTCCACTTCGGGGTCCATCCGGTCGAGGTCGGCGGCGATCTGGTCCGACATTTCCTGCGCCGACAGGTGCGTGGGGTAAGCGTCGATCGTGACGGCGCTGGCGGTGCCGCTTTCGGCAATGGCGGCGCGGGCGCCGTCCAGCCGCTGTTCGATTTCAAGGCCGTGGGTATCGCCGAAGAAGGCCAGCTTGCGGCGGCCGCGGCGGAGCAGGTGTTGCGCGGCGATCCGGCCGCCGGCGAAACTGTCGGTCCCGACGACGCAGTGGGTCGGCCCTTCGTGCCAGGTGCCCCACACGACGAGCGGCTGATAGCCTTCGGCAATGCGTTCGATCGTTTCGAACTGGTTGGACTGGCCGATCATCAGCACGCCGTCGAGCATGCCCGAATCGACGATCCGATCGAGCCAGTCATCCTTGTGTGCCGGGATCACGCGGCTGAGCATCAGGTCATAGCCGCCTTCGGTCAGTTCATCGGCAAGGTGGCCAAGCAGGGTCATGAAGAACGGGTCGGAAATGTGCTGCTTCTGCTCGTGCCCAAGCGGGATGACCACGCCGATCACCCCGGTCTGCCCGGTGCGCAGGCGGCTGGCCATCTGGTTGGGGCGAAAGCCGTGTTCGCGGGCGAGGGCCTGGATACGATCACGCGTCTGCGGGTTGACCAGATCCTTGCCGGCGAGCGCGCGCGAGACGGTTCCGGCGGAAACCCCGGCCAGTTTTGCCAGTTCCGAGATATTGCGAATCCGGCGCGGTTTGTCCGCGGCGTCTGTTGCCATGCGTTCGTTGCCCATGCCGTTCGTTAAAGCAGGGCCAGTGCCGACCGCCAGCCCTTGGCGCCGGTCCGTTCTCCCCTGTTCTGGATCAAAGGCTTACGCTGCGATTTTGGCTTGTGCAATGGCCTGGCGGCCAAGTTCGACCGCCCCGGTAATCCCGGCCTGATCGCCAAGGCCTGGCCCGATGATATAACGCTCCAGCCCGGGATCGAGCCGAGGGTGGGCGATGTAGCCCGCCAGGCGCGCTGCGGTCTGGCGGCGCAGCGACGCCAGTATCCCGGGCGCCTTCATCACCCCGCCGCCGAAGATCAGCCGGTCTGGCGCCGCTGCGGCGCCTCAACCGTGTCGCGAAACTCCAGCAACTGCCACAGCGGGGCGCCTGGCCGGCCCGGATCGCGGGCGTCGGCAGCCC
>JANLUV010000013.1:0-2064 GCA_031363685.1 Alphaproteobacteria bacterium
CCGCGCAGGCGGTGGCCACCGTGGTCCGGCGCTGAAGCCCCTCCATCTACGAAAGTTTAGCCCATGCTTCGCTTCGTTACCCTGTTCGCCGCCGCTGCCACGTTGACCGCGCCGCAAATTGCGCAAGCCGCCACCGCTGCGCAATCCGCGCCCGTGCCCTGCCTGACCACGCGCGAATTTACCGCGCTGTCGACTTATGCGCTGCCCAGCGTGATCGGCGGCACCACCCGGGCCTGCGCGTCGGTGCTGCCCGCCGACGGTTACTTGCGCAATCACGGTGCCGAACTGGCGCAGCGCTATGCCGCGAGCAAGGCCAAGGTCTGGCCCGAGGCCAAGGCCGCGTTTCTGAAGATGAGCGCCGCCGGCAACCCCGACACGGCCGATCTGTTCAGTGCCATGCCCGATGACAGCTTGCAGCAGGTGGCGGATGCCGCGATGGCCGGGATCGTTTCGGGCAAGGTCAAGCCCGGATCGTGTGCGACGATCGACCGGATGGTCGCGCTGCTCGCGCCGCTGCCGGCTGAAAATACCGCCGAACTGATCGCCGTGCTTGCCGGCCTCGGCAGCAAGACCGATCAGGCCCGGATCGGCAAGATTGCCCTGTGCAAGGCCTGAACCCCATGTCCGACACCCTGCTCCCCGCCGAAGTGTATGCCCTTGCGTGCCGGGTGATCGCCGAAAACGCCGCCATCGGGCGCAAGATCGCGCTTGCCGAAAGCTGCACCGGCGGGCTGGTGGCGGCCGCGCTGACCGAAGTGGCCGGCTCGTCGGCCGTGCTCGAGCGCGGGTTTGTGACCTATTCGAACGAGGCCAAGCACGAACTGCTGGGCGTGCCGGCGGCCATCATCGATACTTTCGGCGCGGTTTCGGTGGCCTGTGCCTGGGCCATGGCGCAAGGCGCACTGAAGCACAGCCACGCCGACGTGGCGGTGTCGATCAGCGGCATCGCCGGGCCGGACGGCGGGACCGAACACAAGCCGGTCGGCACCGTGGTGTTCGCCCGTGCGATCAAGGGCGTGACCGCCGCGGATGATTGCGACGCCGAGGAAAAGCGCTTCACCGGCCTGACCCGCGCAGGCGTGCGGCTTCAGGCGACGCTGTGCGCGCTGGAATTGCTGCTGCCGTAGATCTGCTCGGCGCGGGTTTCGAAGGCATTGACCATTTTGCGGAACGCCTTGTCGAGGTACTGGCCCGCCAGCTTTTCGAACAGCGCATTGCGAAAGCTGAACTCGACGCTGAATTCGATCTCGCAGGCCTGATCGCCCACCGGGCGGAACGTCCAGCGGTTGTCGAGATCGCGCATCGGCCCATCGACATAATGGACGCGGATTTCGTCCGGGCGGTGCTTTTCCACCCGCGAGGTGAACTTTTCGCGCAGCGCCGAAAAGCCGACCAGCATGTCGGCCACCATCTCGATCCCGTTGTCCGAGCGGACCCGGGTGGCGATTACCCAGGGCAGGAATTCGCTGTAGCGGCCGACATCGGCGACCAGCTCGAACATCTGTTCCGCGCTCCACGCGAGACGGCGGACTTCGTGGATCGACGGCATCGGTTCAGCGGGCCTGCAATACGTTCGCCGATTTCCTGGCAAATTGGGCCTCGCGCGCGGTGCGCATCGCGCGGAAATCGTCGCCGGCGTGATAGCTGGAGCGGGTCAGCGGGGTGGCGGCGACTTGCAGGAAGCCCTTGGCCCGCGCGATCGCGCCATAGGCCGAAAACGCCTGCGGGGTGACGAATTCGATCACCTTGGTGTGCTTGGGCGTGGGCTGCAGGTACTGGCCCATCGTCAGGAAATCGATTCCCGCCGAGCGCATGTCGTCCATCACCTGATGGATTTCGAGCCGCGCTTCACCCAGCCCCAGCATCACCCCGCTTTTGGTGAAGATCAGCGGATTGTGGCGCTTCACCTCTTCCAGCAGCCGCAGCGAGGCGTAATAGCGCGCGCCGGGGCGGATCGTCGGGTAAAGCCGGGGGACCGTTTCGAGGTTGTGGTTGTAGACATCCGGCCCGGCGGCAACGATCGCCTCGACCGCAGCGAACATCTTGCCGCGAAAGTCGGGCGTC
>JANLUV010000033.1:0-6857 GCA_031363685.1 Alphaproteobacteria bacterium
GGCGCTTCCTGGCGCAGGGGATGCCAATGGCGCTGCCACACCCGGCAGCGGCAGCGGCAGCGGCAGCGGCGCAAGTGGGAGAAGCGGCGCGAACCGGGGTGAAACGATCACCGCCGGCGCGGCGGCCTCGGCGCCAAAGCCAAAGCCAAAGCCAGAGCCAGAGCCAGAGCCAGAGCCAGCCGGTGAAAGCGGGGCGAAACCCGACCGGACGGAACGCGCCGGATCGGGCCGGCGGGGCGGCGCCAAACGCTGTGTCGCCGCCTTGGCAGGGTGACTATGATTGGCTTGAACCGGCGGCGCAGCGCCGGGCGTGAGCGCGTCGACCACCACTTCCCAGGCGAGCATGCGCGCGCCCACCCAGGTGACGAGCAGGATGACCAGAACCACCAGCGGCTCGCCGCGCGTGCGGCGCTTCAGGATCATGCCGCCGCTTCGCGCAAGGCGGTGAGCGCAGGATGGCCGCGATGCACGGTCTTGTCCCAGCGCACGGCCCCGCCCGACAGGGTCTTGAGGTAGGCGATAAAAGCGCGGCGGCCCGAAATGATGGCGATGATGTTCGCGATCGGGATCCGCAAGACCGCCCGCAGTCCTTCGGCAAAGCCGTATTCGCGCGCGGTGAAGGCAAAGCGGAACAGCACGCGCCACACCAGTCCGGCGAGGCACAGCGCCATCAGGATGCGCACCTCCGGCGCGTTCGCCGCCGGGCTCACCAGCCTGGCCATGACCGCGACATCGAGCCCCGCGCCCAGCACCACCAGCACATAGGCCACAAACAGCACCAGTGCCGCCAGCGGCCCGCGCCGATCGCGCAGTGCCATCCACACGTCCGTGCCGCCCCCCCACCAGCCGAGCCGGTCCCAGCTCTGGAAGGCGATGCCGTGGACCCAGCGGGTTTTCTGGCGGACCGCATCGCCGACGGTGGCGGGAAAATAACTGCGCGTCGCGACCAGTTGCCCATCGGGATCGCGCAGGCGCAGGAACCGGCCGCGCCGCCCGCTGCGGGCGATGCGCCAGCCCAGTTCATAATCCTCGGTCAGGCATTCGGCCGCGAACGGCCCGGCGCGGCGGCCCTGCAGCGGCCCGTCATTGCGTTCCAGTTCGGTTTTGCGCGCCTCGGCCAGTTCGGACAGCACATCGCGAGCGATCGCACAGCCGACCCCGGCGGCGGGCAAGGCAGCGCCCAGCGCATCGCGCACCACCATCGCCTTGGCGTGCGATTCGGTGAACTCGTCGGCATAATGGCCCGAAACCCACGGCGATCCGGGCATCGGTTCTGGCCGCACCGGCAACTGCACGAAACCGGCGCCTTCGAGCGCCGCGTCGAGCACCACCAGCGCCGCCGGGTGGACCATATCCTCGGCATCGTGCAGCACGACCGAACGAACGCGCGCGCCAGAGCGCAGTTCATCCTCGCACAGCGCCCCGTAAAGCCGGTTGAGGCAATCGGCCTTGGTGGTCGGGCCATCGCGATCATGGATCACCAGCCGCACGCGCGGATCGCCGGCAGCAGCGGCCATGGCGGCGCTGATCGTGCCCGGGTCATTGCGGTAACACCCTATATACAGGCGCAATTCCTGCTGCCGCCAGGCCTGCAGCGCATGGCTGATGGTGGGCCCGATCACTTCCGCTTCATCCCAGGCCGGGATGAACACCGCAGCGGTGCCGATCAGCGGCCGCGCGGCGACATCGGGCGAGAGCCGGGCCGAACGAACCCGGCCGCGCAGCAGCAGCCACACCCAGGCGATGTCCACCGCCAGTTCGTCGGCCATGCCGACCACAAACCAAAAGCCGGCAAACAGCATCAGTTCGTACTGCACCAGTTGCAGCCACTGCAACGGCGATATGACGAACGACGATGATGCCAAAGCATGAGCCCACAAGGCCATGCAGCTTTACCCCCCGAAAGTCCCCTAGGTAGTTTGTGTAATCATTTGCGGCCGCCTTGCAATGCATTCCCGCATGCCAGACTACTGGATGATGCTGCGACGCACTCATCGCCTCACCCGGCTTGCAACCACGATGCTACGTATGGCCCGGGGTGAGGCCGGGGCGGGCCTGCTATTGATCGCTGCGGCGACGCTGGCGCTGGGCGCCGCCAATTCGCCGCTGGCGGGTACTTATCATGCGCTGTTCCACGCGCCGCTGGGGTGGACGCCGGTGGCGAAGCTGGCCACGCTCGACTTGTGGATCAGCGATGCGCTGATGGCAGTGTTCTTTTTCGTCGTCGGGCTGGAGATCAAGCGCGAGGTGGTGGACGGCGCGCTGGCGGATCCCGCCCGGCGGCGGCTGCCAGTGGTAGTGGCGGCGGCCGGGATGGCCGCTCCGGCGCTGGTCTACCTTGCCATCGCCAGAGATTCCCCCGCACTTGCCCCGGGCTGGGCGATCCCGGCGGCGACGGATATCGCCTTTGCGCTGGGGGTGCTGGCGCTGGTCGGCAAGGGCATTCCCCCGTCGCTGCGGTTGCTGCTGCTGACGGTGGCGATCATCGACGATCTGGGCGCGGTGGCGATCATCGCGGTGGCCTATACACCCGCGATCAAGCTGGGCTGGCTGGCGGCCGCAGCGGCGCTGCTGGGGGCGATGGCGCTGCTTGGCCGCAGGCGTCATGGCCATGTCCTGCCTTACGCCGTGCTGGGCGGCGCGCTGTGGGTGGCGGTGCTGCATTCCGGAGTCCACGCCACGATTGCCGGGGTGCTGGCAGCGTTCACGATCCCCCTGAAGCCCAGCCGCCAGAGCGGTGACAGCCTGCTGCTGCGGCTCGAGCACGCGCTGGCGCCGTGGAACGCCTATGTGATCGTACCGCTGTTCGGCTTCGCCAATGCCGGAGTGCAGCTGACGGGCGGCGAAAGCGGCGGGCTGTTTGCCCCGGTTTCATTGGCGGTCGGCGCGGGGTTGTTCGTGGGCAAGCAGGCGGGCGTGCTGGGCGCGATCGCGCTGGCCGAGCGCACCGGCTTTGCCCCCCGCCCGGCCGGCGCGAGCTGGCTCCAGCTGTGGGGCATCGGCGCGCTGTGCGGGATCGGCTTCACGATGAGCCTGTTCATCGCCGCGCTCGCCTTCCCGCACGCACCCGGGCTGGCGGAGGACGCTAAGCTGGGGATTGTGGCCGGCTCGGCGCTATCGGCCCTGCTCGGCTATGGCCTGCTGCGCCTGTCCGCGCGCCGCTGAACCCTCACCACTCGCCGGTATTGGGCATCGACGCCCACGGTTCGGCGGGTTCCAGTGTGCCGTCCTGCAGCAGTTCGACCGAAATTCCGTCGGGCGAGCGGACGAAGGCCATGTGCCCGTCACGCGGGGGGCGGTTGATCGTGACGCCCGCATCGAACAGGCGCTGGCAGGTTTCGTAGATGTTCTCCACCCGGTAGGCGAGGTGGCCGAAATTGCGGCCGCCAGTACAGGTTTCGGGCGTGCCGTCCGCAGGCGGCCAGTTCCAGGTCAGTTCGAGTTCGGCCACACCGTCCTGACCGGGCGCGGCCAGGAAAATCAGCGTGAAGCGGCCCGGCTCGCTGGAAAAGCGGCGGGTTTCCTTCAGGCCGATCAGTTCGAAAAAGCGGATCGTCGCGTCCGGGTCGGACACGCGGATCATGGTATGGAGATATTTGGTCACGAGCACTCCATTGATCGATATTAAAGCACCGTTCATCGCGGACATGCGATCCGGTCCGGGTGACGAAACAGTTGTCGCCATGGGGAACCGCAGATGCCTGATCTTAGCCAAGCCGACCTTAGCCAAGCCGACCTTAGCCAAGATAGTACGCCTGACACCACCACCAAGTTCTGGCTGAACCCGGTCAGCCACCGCTGGCTGGCCAGCGCGGCGATTATCGCTGCGGGCCTTGTCGCCGGCGGCTATCTGCTGGGAGACGGGTTGACCCGGGCGCACGTGGCAGAACGTTCGGTCACCGTGCGCGGCCTGGCTGAACGCGAAGTGACGGCCGACCTGGCCGTCTGGACGATTGCCTATTCCGCCACCGCGCCAGACCTGGCCACCGCTCAGGCGAGCGTGGATCACGACAGCAGCGCGATCCGCTTGTTCTTTTCCGGGCTGGGTTTTCCGGCCAGCGCCCTGCAGCCGACCAGCGCGAACGTGATGCAGATGACCGACAACGGAGTGCAGCGTTTCACCGTGCGCCAGACGATGACGCTGCGCACCCGCGACATCCGCCGCGCGCAGGAAGCGGTGCGCCGCCAGTTCGATCTGGTCCGCAGCGGGGTCCCGCTCGAGGATGGCTCGGGCATGAACTACACCTTCACCAAGCTCAACGACATCAAGCCGCCAATGGTCGCGGCGGCGACGCGGGACGCCCGCGCGGCGGCCGAACAGTTCGCCAAGGACAGCGGCACCGGCGTCGGCGGGATCAAGCGTGCGACGCAGGGCTATTTCGAGATTTCCGCGCGCGATGGCGATGGCGGCACGGAAACGCCCGACAAGAAGGTCCGCGTGGTGACGACGGTGGATTTCTACCTGCGCTGAGACGGCTTCCGTTAAAACGCGAAAGGCCCGCATCGCAGCGCGACGCGGGCCCTCGTTTGCCTTGAAAGGCTGGATTGCCAGCTTAGAAGCTGGCGGTCAGCGACACAACGCCAACGGTCTTGGCCGGGCGACGGAAGTAGGTGACGTTCGACGCAACGCAGGCGTTGGTCGGGTTCAGGCTTTCGCAGTCGCTATTGATGTAGCTGGCGAAGCCGTTGAGGACGTCGCTGCGACTGATGTTGGTTCCGACGATCGAAGCGTCGAGCGCCAGGTTCTTCCACTTGGCGGTGACACCGGCGCTGAAGTCAAGGTACGGCTTGCCGTAATCGAAGCCGCCACCAGTGTGACCGAGGTGCGAGTGCAGGCTCAGCGGGGTGCCGGGGATCGACGTGCCCAGTTCACCGTAGACATAGGCGTTGCTGCGGCTGGCAGTGGTGAAGTTGATGTTGAACACCTTCTGCGCAGGGGCGAAGTTCACGCCAACCTTGGCAGTCACCGGGCCGTAAGACTGGGCGAGCGAGCCGTAGACTTCGTAGTAGTTGCGGGCAGTGGCACCCGGATAGAGGTAACCATAGACGCCCATGTCGGTGGTCAGGCCGAGGCCCGAGAACGTGTGGGTGTAGCCGCCGTAAACGTCGATTTCGGTGCCGCCGATGTCGATCGGGCCATTGCCGGCCGACGCGCTCGAACCCCAGGTCGAAACGTAGAAGCCCGACGCGTGCGAAACGGTGATCGCGCCCTGAACGGCCGGCTTGTTGTCTGACTGCGAAAGGCCACGGAAGCGGTACTGCGAGACGATCGCGGCGCTGCCGGTGATGGTGAAATCGCTCGGCGGGGCGGCTTCGTCGGCAAACGCCGGAGCGGCGAAGCAGGCGCCAGCCAGCGCAGTAGCGGCGAGCAGGCCGCGAATGGAAGTGATCATGGAGATTCCTTCACGATAGTTGTATAGACCTCATCCCACCTGTGGCCTTGGCCCCTGCCTCATTTCCCGGACAAGGTGTTGCAAAACCACGGTCTCTTTCGACATTCCTGTCTCTTTCGACATTCCTGTTGCGTCGCACAAGCGGAAATCGGCAACATCGTTGCGCCGCCGCAATGGGTGTGGACTTTGCGCAACGCTTGTGGATCGTCGTTCCTACGAAGAATTGCGGAACTGGTTGTCTGCGAGCCGTTCGCTGCTTATACCGCACTGCAACGAGACCCGTCATGTTGAACTCCCTGAGAAACCTGTTTCGCGCCCAGCCGGAGCGCCCTGTCCCTGCCTCAGCTGCGGTGCCGGCGGGCGAGCGTGTCTATGCGATCGGCGATATTCACGGACGGCTCGACCTGTTCCGTGACCTCGTTCGAGCGATCGAGGCGGACGATGCGGCGCGGGGCCCGGCGAACACCACGTTCATCCTGCTGGGCGACCTGATCGATCGCGGGCCCGACAGTGCCGGCGTGGTCGCCGCCGCGCGGGACTGGAGCCGGCGGCGCCGGGTGCGGATCATCGGCGGCAACCACGAGGAAATGTTGCTGCTGGCGCTGGAAAAGGAAGAATTTCTGCGCTCGTTCCTGCGCCATGGCGGGCGCGAGACGGTGTTGAGCTATCCCGTCACCCAGGAAGACTATGCGGCCGCGGATTGGGGCGAACTGCGCGCCCTGATGGCCGAGGCAATCCCGCCGGACGATCTGGCCTTCATCCGCAGCTTCGAACAGACGATCCTGATCGGTGACTATCTGTTCGTCCACGCCGGGATCATGCCCGACGTGCCGCTCGACGGACAACGCCCGGGTGACTTCCGCTGGATTCGCGAACCGTTCCTGAGCCACGGCGGGGATCACGGATTTGTCGTGGTCCACGGCCATACGATTACCGAGGATATCGTCCTTCGCGACAACCGCATCGGCATCGATACCGGCGCCTTCTTTTCCGGCCGGCTGACCGCGCTGGGGCTGGATGGCACCGCTCGCTGGCTGCTTGAAACCCGCGATCAGGACGGCACTATCACCTCTCATACCAGGAGTGTTGCATGAAGATTGCGATGGTTGGTTCCGGTTACGTGGGCCTTGTTTCCGGCGCTTGCCTGGCAGACTTCGGGCACGAAGTGGTGTGTATCGACACGGACCCGAGCAAAATCGAGCGTCTGCTGCAGGGCGAGATGCCGATTTTCGAGCCGGGCCTGGCGGAACTCGTCGGCAGCAACGTCAAGGCTGGGCGCCTTACGTTCACCACCTCGCTCGCCGAAGGCGTAAAGGGGGCCAGCGCGATTTTCATCGCCGTGGGCACGCCGTCGCGCCGGGGCGATAACCATGCCGACCTGTCTTACGTGTTCGGCGTGGCCAAGGAAATTGCGAATAACCTGACCAACCCGGCTGTGATCGTCACCAAGTCGACCGTCCCGGT
>JANLUV010000086.1:0-1847 GCA_031363685.1 Alphaproteobacteria bacterium
ACAACGGGTGGAACCGGCGCGCCGGACCTGCTAACCGGCACTGGATGGTTCGACTTGCATTTCTCGCCGCTCCTGCGCTGGTTCTAGCCAGCGTTAGCGGCGCAGCACCCGGCGGCCCGATCGGCACGCTGCCACTGGGCACCTACGTTTGCGAGCTGCCCGGTGACGCCACCGGCCCTGCCGGTGAACGCAAACCCGAAGCCGACTTCACCGTCACCAATGCGTCCAGCTACCGCGCCGCTGCGGGCAAGGGCATCTATCTGCTGACCGGGGACCGGATGGTCTTCACCAGCGGGCCGCTTGACGGGGTGAAATACCACCGCACCGGCCCCGGCTTTCTGCGCCGGGCCGAGGCGGACGGGAAAGACGGGCCGCTGCGCTGTGTCCGGCAAGTGGGCAACAACCGCTGACGGACCGAAAATGCCCGGGCTTGAAATACCCGGCGCCGTCCGTACAAGGTTTGACCAAATAGACAGGCGGGCCGGTTCGCGCTGCTCGCCCTCAAGAGGATCGTCGCGATGTCGAGTATACTGATGCAGCCGGTCTCTTTGCCCTGCGGCGCAACGCTGCCTAACCGGCTGGCGAAATCGGCCACCCAGGAAGGGCTGGCCACCCCGCTCGGCCATGCGTCCTATGCCAACCTGACGCTGTATCGCCGCTGGTCCGAAGGCGGCGCCGGGCTGCTCATCACCGGCGACGTGATGGTCGATATGACCCACCGCGAACGCCCCGGCAACATCGTGATTGACGGCAACGGCGGCCTCCCCGATCTGCGCGCCTGGGCCAAGGCCGGGCAGACTGCCGGGAACCACTTGTGGATGCAGATCAACCAGCCCGGCCGCCAGACCCCCGCCGACATTCACCCCGAACCGATGGCTCCGTCCGCGACGACGGACGGCCTGCCCCCCGCGGGCTTCGCCATGCCCCGCGCGATGACCGAGGCCGAGATTCTCGATCTGATCGAACGCTTTGGCCGGGCTGCCGCAATCACGCGTGAGGCCGGGTTCAGCGGCGTCCAGCTGCACGCCGCGCACGGTTTCATGGCCTCGTCGTTCCTCAGTCCGCTGGCCAACCGGCGCACCGACGACTGGGGCGGCTCCCTCGAAAACCGCGCCCGGTTCCTGATCGAATCGCTGCGCGCGATGCGCCGCGCGGTGGGCGCGGACTTTCCGCTGTCGCTCAAGATGAACTCGGCCGATTTCCAGAAGGGCGGGTTCACGATGGAGGATTCGATCCGGGTGATCGAATTGCTCAACCTCGAAGGGATCGACCTGCTCGAAATATCGGGCGGTAATTACAGCGCGCCGGTAATGATCGGGGCCGACCAGAACGAGGCACCGGCGCCGTCCGTCGGCGGCGATAACGCCTTCGCCCGGCCCAAGGCCAAATCGACCCTGCGGCGCGAGGCCTATTTCCGCGAATATGCGCAGCGGGCGCGGCCTGTCGCGAAGATGCCGCTGATGATGACCGGCGGCTTCCGCGATGTTGCCGTGATGGAGGAAGCCATCACTTCGGGCGATACCGACGTGATCGGGTTCGCCCGCCCGTTCTGCGTCTCGACCGATTTCTGCGCCGGCCTGCTCGACGGCTCGATCGCCGAGGTGCCGGCGGTCGAGGAACTGCTGATGCTTGATCGCACGGCCTGGCCGGACCTCGATGATCGCGCGTTCAACCTGTTCGAATCCGATCACCAGCTGGCGTGGATGTATCTGCAGCTGGTCCGCCTCGGCGATGGGCTGGAGATCGACTGGGATATGCCGCTGACCGAGGCGCCCGAGAGGTTTGGGGCTTCCGAAGCCGCGCGCGAAGTGGCGCGGCGCGACGCGATGGCGTGCGATCCGGCTACA
>JANLUV010000251.1:0-3074 GCA_031363685.1 Alphaproteobacteria bacterium
GAACAGCTCTCGGTTCATCGGGCCATCGATCACGCAGGGCGCATCGATCCGGTCGTGGCGCAAGCCGGCGACGAAGGTGGTGGTCTTCCAGTGATCGTGCGGCACGGCCATCGCCAGCCGCTCGCCGCGCTTCGCCCGGCCATGACGCCGGGTCATGTTGGTGGTGGCACCCGTCTCGGCGATGAACACCAGCCGTTCCGGGTTCAACTCGCCCTGGCGCTCGCGCCAGGCTTGCCGCGCGGCGGCGACATCGGGCGGTTCCTGCTCGGCGGCATGTGCAGTCTTTTTTTACGCGTCAGGCCGCAAGCCCTGAGGTAGCCGGTCGAGGCCCGATCGGCTGGCCTGCACGCCTTCGCTCGCCAGCGCACAGCACAGTTCGTCGAGTGTGATATCGCGCTTGGCCGCCAGCAGGCGAGCGACCAGTTCGGCATACGGCTCCAGCTTGTGGCGCGGTCTCCCGCCCGTGCCCCGGACTTTGACACTGCCGGTCGCGCGCCATTGCTGGACCAGCCGGATCACAAAACTGACGCTTACCTCGAATTTGCCCGCCGTCGAACGGCGCGATGCGCCCGCATCAACCGCGCCGACAATCCGAACCCGCAAATCATCGGAACAAACCTTCGGCATGACTTCGAGCTACACCCAGGACACCAATCAGTTGAAACTGCCCGGGTTCACGCAAGTCAACGCCTTCGTCAGCGTGCGTCCGCTTGATCGTGTGCAGGTATCGGTGAATGCGAACAACCTGTTCGATGTGGCCGGCTACATCGAGGCTGAAGAAGACGCGAGCTCGGCCAACGGCATTGTCCGGGCGCGTTCGATCAACGGCCGCACAGTTCAGAAGCGGGTTTCCCACTTCCACCCTTGCGGCGGAGGATGCACCAAGCATCCTCCGCCGTTGGTTTGTGCGCGGTATCCCGCCGGCCGCTTGCCCGGATCATCGCGGACTGGCTACAACGCTTCTGAACAACCGGGAGGATCACGATGCCGGCCTACATGATCGTCTACGCGCGGGTGGATGACGCCGCGCAGTTCGACAAATACGTTGCTGCGGTGCAGCCGGTGATCGCGGCGCATGGCGGCAAGCTGGTCGGGCGCGGGGCGGAGCCGGTGGTGCTGGAGGGTGAGTGGCCGTTCGCCACGGTGGGCGTGCTCGAGTTTCCCTCGATCGCAGCGGCCGAAGGGTTCTGGCATTCGCCCGAATATGTCGCGGTCAAGGCGCTGCGCGCGGGCGCGGCGCAGTTCCAGGTGGTGCTGGTGCCGGCGGTCTGACCGGCCTCGGGCAATGCTCGCGCATCCGGCCCGCTGGATTGCGCGGGCCGGATGGCGGGTCGTCAGCCCTTGGTGAAGGCTGCGAGCATTTCGGGCTGGACCTTGTCCGTGCCCTGTTCGACCGCGAAGCGGGCAAGTCGTTCACCCACGGCGGCCGTCATCTCGCCGCGCAAGTGGGCGTTGCGGGTGCGCAGCCAGTCTTCCGAGGACGCGCGATTGGCGTTCATGCGGTTGACTTTGGGGAACACGAACCGCGCCATCGGCTCGTACTTCCTTGCTGGCGGCCACGTTCGCCCACGGCACGTCAAGGTTGAGGAAGCAGCCGAACCCGCCGGACTTTCCTGCAGGCGGGCGATCTGCACAACACGAGCGAAGCCCGGCGTCTGGCGCGAACACTGGCTGGTTATGTGCGCTATAGAGATTGCGTACGAGTCGCGGCGATCACGCGGCAGGTTGGTGATTGCGCGCGGCGGCCAGCATCCGGTCGCCGAACGTGTTGGACCACTGTTCCTCGGTCAGCTGCGCGCGGGCCTGCATGTATTCGGGCGGGACGCCGGTTTCCTTGCTGGCAAGCGCAGCCATCACTGCCGGCCGGGCGCCGACGTCCTGATGCCAGCGCTGCACGGCGGGCAGTTCGGCAATATCGATGCCGATCAGCACCGCGCCGCCGACCCACGGCCACGCGGCCATATCCGCAATCGAATATTCGTCGCCCGCCAGATACGGTACTGCGCTCAGCCGGTAATCGAGCACGTTGAGCAGGCGGCGCGCCTCGTTGCTATAGCGCGTAACCGGATAGTCCTGCCCGGCGGGGGCATAGCGCAGGAAGTGATGCGCCTGCCCATGCATCGGGCCAAGGCCCGCCATCTGCCAGAACAGCCATTGCTGCGCGGCGGCGCGGGCGCGCGGATCGGCGGGGAGGAAGCGACCGGTCTTTTCCGCAAGATAAAGCAGGATCGCGCCGGATTCGAACACCGCCAGCGGCTCACCCCCGTCGGCCGGGGCCAGATCGACGATCGCGGGCAGCTTGTTGTTGGGATTGATCCGGCGAAATTCCGGGGTGAGGTGCTGGCCTCCAAACAGGTCATAGTTGATGACCCGGTACGGCAGGCCGAGTTCGAGCAGCGCGATCGCCACCTTCAGTCCGTTGGCAGTGGCGACATAATGCAGTTCGATCATCGTCTTGGTGTCCTCATTCCGGGCGGCGGCACTGGGGGCAGCCTGTCCACCTACGGGGACGAGCGTATGCTTCGCCAGCCAAGTGGTCAATCGCCCCGAATGCACTCGCCCCGAGGCGGCATGTGTGGCAAATCTACGGCATAACCACGTGGGAGAAGATTATGCGAACTGTAGCGATGACGCCGGAGGCGGTGGCCGAACTTGCGCAGGCGCTGCCAGCGGGCGAGCCGGTGACGATGCTGAACTTGCTGCGTTTTCGCGACACGGCGCAATACGACGCCGAGGAACTGCCAACCTGCACCGGGCGCGAAGCCTATTACCAGCGGTACGTGCCGGTGGTGGCCGAGATGTTCATGGCGCGCGGCGGCAAGGTGATCTGGACCGGGCGGGCTGCGGGGCACACGATCTGCCCGCCGGACGAGCGCTGGGATGATATCCTGATCGTCGAATATCCTGACGCCGCGACGGTAGCGGCAATGTTCAACGAGCCTGCCTATCAGACGGTGGCGAAGCACCGGACGGCGGCTCTGGTGGATTCGCGGCTGATCCCGATGCGCGCCGAGGGGATTGAACTTTGAACTGGGCAACGCTGAACCGGCAGATTTTCGCTGGCGACGCCGGAC
>JANLUV010000309.1:0-1525 GCA_031363685.1 Alphaproteobacteria bacterium
CCCGCGCCCCGGTTCCTTGGTGGTGAAGAACGGTTCGAAGATCTTGCCGAGGTGGTCGGGCGCGATGCCGCTGCCGGTGTCTTCCACGATCAGCGCGGTATAATCGCCCTGGGGCAAGATTTCGCTGCGCATTGCGCGCACATCGGCGGCGGTGATGCGGCGGGTGGCGATGGTCAGGCGGCCGATCTCGGCCCTGCCCGCGCCCTCCAGCTTGCTGACCAGCGCATCGCGGGCGTTGACCACAAGGTTGACGATGACCTGTTCAAGCTGGGTCGGATCGGCGCGGACCGGGCCAAGATCACGGTCATGCTTGACCACGAACTGGATCTTCTCACCGATCAGGCGTTTCAGCATCTGGGTCACGTCGGACACCACGTCGGGCAGTTGCAGCACTTCGGGGCGCAGGGTCTGCTGGCGCGAGAAGGCGAGCAACTGGCGGGTCAGGCTGGCGGCGCGGTTCGAATTGGCGCGGATCTGCTGGATATCGTCATAGTCACTGTCACCGGGGGTGTGGCGCAGCAGCATCAGATCGCAGGTGCCCAGGATCGCGGTGAGGACGTTGTTGAAATCGTGCGCGACGCCGCCCGCCAGCTGGCCGACCGCCTGCATCTTGGTGGCCTGCGCGACCTGCCGTTTCAGGCGGGTTTCCTCGGTCGTGTCGGTCAGGCCGAGCAGGACCGACGCCTCGCCCAGCCCGCGCACGCCCGCAAGGCTGAGCGAGACGGGATCTTCGGGCGTCGCCTTCAGGCGCACCGCGATATCGCCGGCGGCGGCGGCGCCCTGGGCGTGGCGGCGCACCGCGTCGGACAGCGCGGTCTTGTCTTCGCGCACGACCAGATCGGACGGGAACGGCGGCGGCAGTTCCCCGTCGCGCCCGGCGGCGCGCATGAACGCCGCGTTGGCGAACAGCAGGCGGCCGTCGCGATCGGCCATCGCCAGGCCCAGCGGTAATTGCGACAGCAGGGCTTCAAGGTGCGGCACCGCCGCAGGCCCTTCGGTGCCGCTGCTGCCGCCGCCGATCCCCAGCCCGGCATCGACCAGCAGCATCAGCGACGGGGTGCGATCGGGGTCCGGCTCGCCCGCCGTGTCGGGATCGACGACGGGGACGTAATACATCGTCAGCGGGGTGCCCTTGATCCCGTCGCGCGCCCAGGTGACGCGATCCTGTTCGTCCTGATGGAGCAGGGAAACGAACGCCTGCCCGGCCAGCGCCGCCGAACTGTCGCCGGTGGCGCGCACGGCAAAACCGGTACTGGCGGCGCGGATCAACCCGTCGGGATCGACGATCGCCGCGACGATTCCGGCGCGGGCCAGCGCGCGGCCAAGCTTGCCGTCGAGTTGGCGGACCAGGTCAGCCACCGGATCGGGCGCATACAGTTCGGCAAAGCGCCACACCAGGAAATCGTCGCCCCGTCCGGCGCGGCGGACTTGGCCCTGCCAGGCGCGGGCCGCGCCGCCGACGGGTTCGGCCAGCCGGTCAAGCGTGGCACCGCCGTCGCGCCAGGCGTTGCGCGCGGCGCGGGCC
>JANLUV010000329.1:0-4647 GCA_031363685.1 Alphaproteobacteria bacterium
GCCGCGCCGCTGACCGGCGCGAACAGCGTTTCGGGCCAAGTCGGCCCATTTCAGCCCCGTGCGGGCCGCGCCATCATGGTCACGCTGACCGGGACATGGAGCGGCACCGTGAAACTGCTGCGTTCGGTAGATGGCGGAACCACCAAGCTGCCGGTTAGCGCCGGCGGGCTGCCCTACGGCGTCTATACCGGCAACATCTGCGAGCCGGTATGGGAAGAGAGCGAAGCTGCCGCGTTGCTCTATCTTGATATTGTGCTGACATCGGGCACGGTCACTTATCGGATGGGACAGTAAGCGCATGGCAATGGACTTGATCGCGCGCGCGACCGCGACATCCGCCCGGAGCGATGCCAGCCAGGCCCTTGCCCGGACGGCTACCCTTGACCTTTTCACCAACTTGCCGGCCAGGTCGATCGATCCGGGAATAACCACGCTGATGTCGGGCGGGTACGCCTCCGGCACCGCCGGCGCGGCCGCTTATGTTGCCGACGGCGTGGCGACATCGGCACTGGCAACCGCCCATCCCAGATTCTGCAAACAGTCGGCAGACGGGCGCTATTTCCGCCTGTCCGGCGATTTCATCACGGTGGAGCAGGCCGGGGCGACGGGCGTGGCCGGGACCAACGACCAACCTGCGATCCAAGCCGCTGTTACTTATGCAAACGCCACCGGTATTCTGATGGTTCGCTTCACCCGGCCAGCCTATGAACTGTGGTGCCCGATCCGCACCACTGCGACCGGCCCAGGCGGGGCCAACGAGACGGACGGCTACCCGATCCTTATCACCAAGGCTGTCGCGCTGGTCGGCCTGCCGGGCGGTTCGGTGCTGACCTTCAAGAACAGCATCGGCGGGGCCAAAAGCACGATCACGCAAACCACCGCGTGGGGTCCGTGGCAGGGCGGCGGCATCTTCGTCAACGCCAACAGTCCGGGCACGGTCGCGAACATCCGCTGGGTCCATTTCGAGAACCTGACACTGGCCGGCACGACAGCCGACTGGGTTGCTGGCAACGGCGGCTCCAATATTTCCGACAAGGGCTTCGGGTTCTACTCGAACGGCAACTACGGCGTTGACCGCCTCACCATGCGCAACATGACCGCGCACCACTTCAGCGGGGAAATCTTCTACGGCGGCTGCTTCGATGCCAACTCCGCGATCATCGCGGAGAATGTCGAGCTGTACCACTCGCAGCAATGCGCGTGGAACCCGACCGGGATCGGCAAGGTCTTCGCAACCAACCTCAATGCGCATACCAGCTATCTCGCCTCGGAAATCATCACCGGGGCCGGGCATACTTATGTCGGGTGCCGCTTTGCGAATGCGTACAACGCGGGGGCGATCGCAACGCAGTTCTATGTTGGCGGCTATCGCTATGACTACCCGAACCGCAACAACGCGGTCGCGCCCAAGTACGTCAACTACATCGACTGCACGTTCGAGAACATAACGGTGGTGACGCTAAGCTCGTGGACCCGGGGGCGGGTGGTTTCCCTCGATACCTCGTGGGCCGTCACCTCGGCGGCGCGCGACATCGACCTGGACATCGTGCATTGGGCCGACCAGCGGTCTGTCGCGGTTATGGCCATCGGTGGACCGCCGACGCTGACGACACAGTGGTTTCAGTGTCCTGTCGGGGTCTTCTACCCAGCCACCGCCAACATCCGCATTGGCATCGTCTGCAAGCGCACCAGCCTAGGCGCTGCCAATTCCCGCTATTCGGACGGGGTGACCGTGCAATCCGGGCTGATCGACGCGCCAAGCGTGCAGTTCACTGTCGCGGGTGAGGTCCGCAATGCCTACACCGTCAGCGGGACCCCTCCTGCTGGCTTCGCCGTCCCACTCATCACCTCACGCGAGCTGTCGATTACCGGCGGGCAGGCGTTCGGCGGAACCTACGACAGTCCGGCGGCCAACGTCGCCTATGACGTAAAATGGCCGGCGATGGCGTTCTACTCCTCTGGAGCCGGGCCGCACTCAGTGACCCTGACAAACACCTACGGTTATGCTGATGGGCAACTGGCGACGTTCTACCTCGGCGGCGGTTCCACTGCCAAGATGACCTTCGCGGCCAGCGGCGCGGGGATGAAGCTGCCCCGGGCGCGCGCCCTGGCGGTGACCGGCGACCGGCTGGTGCTGCGGTGGAACCGAGTTTTGGCGACGTGGGTCGAAGAAGTATTTTGGTCCGCCCAGCCGCTGCTGTTCACGGGAAGCGCGACGTATGACGCGCCGTCGATCGCGGCGGGAGCATCGACGACCACCACCATCACGGTCACCGGCTGCGCATTGGGCGACTATGTCAGCGGCATCTCGCTCGGCCTCAGCGCGGCCGGGCTTGCGCTGTCAGGGTATGTCTCAGTCGCCAACACGGTGACGGTTGTCATCGCGAATCTCACCGGTGCGGCCGTCGACCTGGCCTCGACAACGCTGTCCGTCGAAGTCGCGCGCAAGTAGGAAGTCCGGCCGGGTCCCGTTGCAATGGGACCCGGCCGATGACCTTTACGTAAGGCCACATAGGCCATCGGGTATAAGTCCTTGCCTCCACGGCCGACTGCGCTATTTGTGCTGCGATGCACAATCCGATCGGGGCGGCGGTGGAATCGGAACGAAATTTATCCGTTGCTTTGGTCTGGTCGCAATTTGCGGCTTATCACGTTGATCGGTGCGAAGCTGTTGCGCGAAGGCTGACGGGACGCGCCGAAGTGCTGGCGGTCGAAGTTGCAACCACCTCGGTAGATTATGCGTGGGAGCCAAGCGGCGATATCGCCGGTGCGCGCAAGATCACTTTGTTCCCCGGACAGTCGTTCGATTCGATTCCGCCGCTGCGACGTTTTCGCGCCATGTTTGCTGCGCTGCGACGGTGCGACATGGTGGCGATCGGCATAAGTTATGGCGAGCGTGACGCCGTTCTGCTCAGTTGGGCCTTGCGCCTGCTGGGCAAGCGGGTCGTTGTTTTCAGCGAATCAAAATTCGACGACCGTCGGCGCTCGGTGGGGTTCGAGCTCTGCAAGAGCATGCTTCTGGCTGCCTACAGCGCCGCGATCGTGGGCGGAAAGCGGCACATCGACTATTTCCGGTTCCTGCGCTTTTGCCGGCGCCCGGTGCTGCCGGGATATGATGGCGTCGGGGTCGAGCGCGTCCGGGCGCAGGCTGGCGGAATTCTCGCGCCGCACGGTCCGGAATATGAAAACAGGCCGTTTGTTTATGTCGGGCGGTTTGTGGGCAAGAAGAACCTTATCCGCCTGGTCGAAGGTTATGCCCGCTATGTTGCGTCAACGGGCCCGGCCCCGCGCCGGTTGATCCTGGTCGGATCGGGCGCCGAGGAAGACCGGATGCGGCGCCGCATCGATGAACTCGGGGTCGCGCACCTCATCGATTTTCCCGGATTTCTGAGTGCCGAGGCGGTGTCCCGGACGCTTGCTGGCGCGCTCGCGTTGATGCTAGTGAGCCGCGAAGAACAGTGGGGCCTGGTCGTCAACGAAGCCCTCGCGTTGGGCTTGCCGGTGATTGTTTCGAACGAAGTCGGTGCCCGTGATGCGCTGGTCCGGAATCTCGTCAACGGCTTTGTGGTCGAGTCGAATAGTCCCGACAGCATTGGCCGCGCCATGCTGCAGCTGGCCGGCGATCGCGCTGGCTGGGCGGCGATGGTGGCCGCATCCCACGACCGCGCCTGGATGGGCGATACGGAACGACTTGCAGACGCGGTCGAGCTGCTGCTTTATCCCGGCGCGGAAGCAGCTGCCGAACGCATGAAACTGTTCCTCGCCGAAATGGAGCTTGAAGCCTGATGCCGACGCAACGCCCGCCCCGCTACGCCATGCAGAAGCGGATTCTGGTTACGGGCGGGGCCGGCTTCATCGGCTCGCACCTGTGTGCCCGGCTGATCGAACAGGGGCATTCCGTGCTGTGCGTCGATAATTTCTTCACCGGCACCCGCGCCAACGTCGCGCAACTGCTCGACAATCCGAATTTCGAGCTGATGCGGCACGACATCACGTTCCCGCTCTATGTCGAGGTGGACGAGATCTACAATCTTGCCTGCCCCGCATCGCCGGTTCACTACCAGTTCGATCCAGTGCAGACGACCAAGACCAGCGTCATCGGCGCGGTCAACATGCTGGGCCTGGCCAAGCGCCTGCGCGTGCCGATCCTGCAAGCCTCGACCAGCGAAGTGTACGGCGACCCGGCCGTGCACCCGCAGTTCGAAGACTATTGGGGCAACGTCAATCCGATCGGGCCGCGCAGCTGTTATGATGAAGGCAAGCGCTGTGCCGAAACGCTCTTTTTCGACTATCACCGCCAGCACAGCCTTGCGATCAAGGTGATCCGGATCTTCAACACCTATGGCCCGCACATGCATCCGAAGGACGGGCGCGTGGTGTCGAACTTCATCGTCCAGGCGCTGCGCGGCGAGGATATCACCATCTACGGTGATGGCACGCAGACCCGCTCGTTCTGTTATGTCGATGATCTGGTCGCCGGCATGATGGCAATGATGGCGACCCCGGATTCGGTGACGGGCCCGGTGAACCTTGGCAATCCGGGCGAGTTCACGATGCTCGAACTGGCGCAGCTGGTCCTCGAACTGACCGGCAGCACGGCCCAGTTGCAGTTCCGTCCCCTGCCCCAGGACGATCCCAAGCAGCGCC
>JANLUV010000353.1:0-2624 GCA_031363685.1 Alphaproteobacteria bacterium
GTATCGATACTTCATTAAATTATAACCTGCGTATCTCATGGGAGTACCATCCCCTATCCTTTATTTACCTGGTGTTGACCGATATCAATGATAAATCAAGAGTATTTAATGAGCGGCAGTTCATTATGCGTCGGTTACCCCGCGGACCATCGGCAGCAGCCGCGCCGCCGGATCGGCCGGGTTCCGGTCGTACAGCCCGTCCACGTCGGACAGCAGCAGCACCGCGCTCGCCTGGGCGGCCTGCGCGACCCGCGCGGCCAGCCGGTCATTGTCGCCAAAGCGGATTTCCGCGGTGGCGACGCTGTCGTTCTCGTTAATCACCGGCACCGCCCCGGCATCGAGCAGGCGCGTCAGCGTGGCGGTGGCGTTGAGATAGCGCCGCCGGTCCTCCAGGTCGTCCAGCGTCAGCAGCAACTGCGCCGCCGTCAGCCCGTGCCGGCCGAGCAATTCGGCCCACAATCCCGACAGCGCGATCTGGCCCACTGCTGCCGCCGCCTGCGCATCGGCGAGGCAGCCGCGCCCGCCCTTGTCCAGCCCCAGCGTGCGCGCGCCCAGCGCGATCGCACCAGAACTGACCACGATCACGTCCTGCCCGCGGGCGCGGGCGGCAGCCAGTTCGCCGACCAGCGCCTCGATCCAGACGCGGCGCGGGCCGTCCTGGTCGACCAGCAAAGCAGAGCCCACCTTCACCACCAGCCGGGGGCAGAGTTCGGGATTGGCCAGGTCGGCAAGTGTCGCGATTTTCATGGCTCGCGCTCTAACCGGACATCGGCGTGTCGCAAAGCCCCCTCCGCCGCACAGGCGGCAGGCGGGATCAAAATGGCGACCAGATCAAAATGGCGACCAGGGCGTCTCGTCCAGTTCTTCCTGTTCACCGGCCGGACGTTCGGTCGATGTGGCGGCCGGCAGGTAACCGATCACCGCATCGAGCAAGTCGTCCATCCCAGCGCCGGTCGCGCCAGAAATCGGGAACACCTCGTCCGCTCCGGCGGCCCTGAGCTCGGCCGAAAACGCGGCGACCAACTCGGCATCGACCAGATCGATCTTGTTGAGGACCACCAGTCGCGGCTTGTCTTCCAGTCCACCCGCATAGGCTTCAAGCTCGTCCTCGATGATGTGCATCGCCTCGACCGGATCGGTGCCGTGCACGTCGATCAGGTGGACCAGCACCCGGCAGCGCTCGATATGGCCAAGGAAGCGGTCACCCACCCCGGCGCCTTCGGCCGCACCCGCGATCAGGCCGGGAATGTCGGCCAGCACGAATTCACGGTTGCGGTGGCGCACCACGCCCAGCTGCGGGCGCAGCGTGGTGAACGCATAATCGCCCACTTTGGCCTTGGTATTGGTGATCTTGTTGATGAAGGTCGATTTGCCCGCGTTCGGCAGCCCGACCAATCCGACGTCGGCCAGCAGCTTGAGCCGCAGCCACACCCACAGTTCATCGCCGGGCAGGCCCGGCTGGTGCTGGCGCGGGGCGCGATTGGTGGACGTCTTGTAACTGGCGTTGCCGCGGCCGCCCAGCCCGCCTTTCAGCAGGACCACGCGCTGGCCCACTTCGGTCAGATCCGCCAGCACGGTTTCCTGATCGTCGGCGATGACCTGGGTACCGATCGGGACCTTGATGACCAGCTCAGGCCCGCCCGCGCCGGTGCGGTTCTTGCCGGAACCGCCGGTGCCGCGCTTGGCCTTGAAGTGCTGGGTATAGCGGAAATCGATCAGCGTATTGAGCCCGCTGACCGCCACGAACACGATGTCGCCGCCCTTGCCGCCATGGCCGCCGTCGGGTCCGCCATATTCGATATATTTCTCGCGCCGAAAACTGACCGCGCCGGGCCCGCCCGAACCGGAGGAAATGAAAATCTTCGCCTGATCAAGAAAATGCATGGCGGTGCCTGTAGGCGAACGGGCGGCTGAAGGCGAGGGCGGGGTCGAGGTTGGATTGTTAGTGAGAAGGCCGCGACGGGGTCATTGCTTCCTGCAGGCGCGACGCCTTAGATGCGGATCGATCGGTCGGCGGGTCAGTGCTGCTGGATGCCTGCCAATCGGGATGGGAGGGACCGCCATGACCCGTGAACCGCTGCGACAGCTCGAACACATGTTCCTGACCGATGCGGGACTCGAGACCGACATTCTGTTCAATCGCGGGATCGACCTGCCGCATTTCGCTTCGATCGTCTTGTTAGGAAGCGAGGCCGGACGCCGCGCGCTCGATGACTATTTTCGAAGTTTTCTTGACCTCGCCCGACGCTCGGGAACCGGTTTCATCCTTGAAAGCGCGACGTGGCGCGCCAGTCCCGACTGGGCTCAACCGCTCGGCCTCGACACGTCGGAGTTGGACAAGCTTAATCGCGCCGCGATCGCGATGCTGATTGCATTGCGCGACGAGTATCGAAGCGACACACTTCCGATCGTCGTCAGCGGCTGCATCGGACCGCGCGGCGACGGCTATGACCCGGGCCGCATCATGAGCGTCGAGAAAGCCGCGACGTATCACTCGCATCAGGCAGGCGTGCTCGCCGCGGCCGGTGCCGACATGCTTTCGGCCATCACCATGACGAATATTCCGGAAGCGATCGGGGTCGCGAACACGGCACGAGCGCTCGCCATTCCGGTTGCCATCAGCT
>JANLUV010000376.1:0-9961 GCA_031363685.1 Alphaproteobacteria bacterium
CGCTTGCCGCCGGTGCCGACCGCGTTGGTGCGGAAGACTTGCTGGAAGAGATGCAGGCCGGCAACCTCGATTATGGCCGCGTGATCGCCACGCCGGACATGATGGGCATCGTTGGCCGTCTGGGCAAGATGCTGGGTCCCAAGGGCCTGATGCCGAACCCGAAGCTGGGCACGGTTACCCCGAACGTCGCCGAAGCGGTCAAGGCTGCCAAGGGCGGCCAGATCGAATTCCGCGTCGAAAAGGCGGGCATCATCCACGGCGGCATCGGCAAGATGAGCTTCTCGAACGAGGCGCTGCGCGCCAACTTCGATGCGTTCGTCGATGCGATCGTCAAGGCCAAGCCGGCCGGCGCCAAGGGCAAGTACCTGCAGAAGGTCGGCCTCTCGTCGTCGATGGGCCCGGGCCTGAAGATCGACCTGACCGAAGTCCACGGCGGCTGATCCCATCCGGGAAGTAGCTACGAACAAGGGGCCGGGGGGAAACCTCCGGCCCGTTTTCGTGGGCGGGGACAGGCGAGCATCGCCCGCCGCTATTCAGCGGGTTTGCGCGCGGCCCCGGGCCTGGACCGCGCCGACCCGGCCCGCGACGTCTTCCGGCGTCTGGGCCGCGGCGAACGCGCGGCTGCGGGTGCGCTCCAGCTCGCGCGCTTGGCCATAGGGCAGGGCGTACCCGTCATCGATCAGGCGCTTGTAGGCGTGGAGCATGGCGGGCGCGGCGGAAGCGATGTCGCGCGCCAGCCCGCAGGCGGTGGCCAGCAGGTCCGCCTGCGGCACGACCCGGTTGACCAGGCCCCAGCGTTCGGCAGTCGCGGCAGCGATGAAGTTGCCGGTCAGCGCCAGTTCCTTGGCCCGCGCCAGTCCGATCAGTTGCGGCAGTTTTTGCGACAGGCCCCAGCCGGGCAGAATGCCGACCCGGACATGGGTGTCCGCGAACCGGGCATTGTCGGCGGCGATCAGGAAATCGCAGGCGAGGGCCAGTTCGAACCCTCCGGTAATCGCGACCCCGTTGATTGCGCCGATCACCGGTTTGGGGCACTGTTCGATCGCCCCGGCGGGGTCGGTCGCGGGATCGTCGGGCACGACCCCGTCAAGCCCGCCCGCCGCGCCCAGTTCCTTCAGGTCCAACCCGGCACAGAACGCCCGCTCGCCCGCCCCGGTCAGGACCACCGCGCGGATCGCAGGGTCAGCCGAGACATCGGCCAGCGCGGTGACCAGCGCGGCGCGCAAGGCCCGCGACAAGGCGTTCATCGCCTCGGGCCGGTTCAGCGTGATCACCGCCACCCCATCCTGCTTGTCGATACGGACCAGCGTTGCGGTCATTGGGCCAGTGCTGCGGTCATTGGGTTCATCTCCGGTAGTTCGCTCGTCATGGGCTGCCAAGCGTGGCGCGGGTATAGCACTCGACCAGGAACGCCAGTGCCGCCCCGTCCGGCAGACGCAGCAGCGCGTGATGCGACAGGACCGTGCCGGGCGGGCAATCCGGTGAACTCCCCCGGATTGTGGCAAGGCGCTCGCGCCGGAAGCCGAGCGGGGCGGCCACTGCGCCGAACGGCGTGTCGCTCGCCGCCAGCGTCTGGTTCATCGCCGGGGTCAGCCGGGCCGGGACATACCAGTTGTGCGCTTCCGACAGGACCATGGTGCCGCAGGCGAGGCGGACGTGGCGATAGCCGAGCGGCTCGTCCGGGCCGACGCCCAGCGCGGTGCGCAAGCCGGCAGGCTCGGCCCGGGCGCCGTCCCTGACCGGGGTGGCGATGATCCGCGACGGATCGGCAATATGTTCGGCCGCGCACCATTGGCGCAAGGCGGCGGTGGCGCTGTCCTGTGCCTCCAGCGCAGCTTCGAAGCGGCGCAAGCGGCGCGCGTGGGGCGCGGTGCAGGACACCATCACCAGCCCGGCCACCACGAGCAGTCCCAGCGCCAGCAGTGCAATCTTAGATCCCACCGGCCACCACGGCGCGGCCGACCGCTTCCAGCCCGCTGACCAGCGCGCGGGAGCAGGCGGCCAGTTCGTTCGCATCGATCGACCGGATCACGAAGTTGGCGCCGGTCTTGCCGTCTTTCCAGAACGGATAGGACCCGATCTGGCAGCCGTCGTGGCTTTTTTCTGTATCACGCAGCAAGTCGGCAACCTCGCTTTCGCCAACCCAGCAGCCGATCGTCTCGGACAGCAGCGGCGCCCCGCCTTCGAGCGTGCCGGTCAGCGAATCGAGCATCCCGGCGGTGATGCTGGGCACGCCGGCCATGATGAACACGTTGCCGAAGTGGATGCCGGGCGCCCCGGTATAGCGGTTGGGGATCAGGCTGGCGCCTTCCGGCACGCGGGCCATCCGCAGCCGTGCGTCGGTGAGGCCGCCGCGCGTGGTGTAATAGGCATCCAGAATGGCGCGGGCATCGGGATGGACGATCACCGCCACGCCCAGCGCCTGTGCGATGGCATCGACGGTGATATCGTCGTGCGTCGGGCCGATCCCGCCGGTGGTGAACAGGTAATCGTTGCGCGTGCGCAGGGTGTTCACCGCCTCGACAATGGCCGGCGTATCATCGGCCACCACGCGCACTTCCTTCAGGCGGATGCCCTGGACCTGCAACCATGCGGCGACTTGCGCGATATTCTTGTCGTGCGTGCGGCCCGAGAGGATCTCGTCCCCGATCACGACAAGGGCGGCGGTGAAGATGCGGGAATCGGCCATGGCGCCGGGTTAGAGCGGTGCGGGCGGTTCGACAAGGTTGGCCGTTGGGGCAGTTGCGCGCCGACGATCAGGACATCCAGCGATACCGCGCCAGATTGCCAGATTGCGCGGAACTTGCCAGATGCTGTCCATGCCGATCATCGCCGCCCGCCGCTATTCCGCCGGAAACCCCGCAGACACCGTCCTTGTCGTCGATGGCGAGCCGCGTGATCCGCTCCCCGCGAACAGCTTCGACTGGATCGGGCTATGCGAGCCTTCGCCCGACGAGATGGACGCGGTGCGCCGCCAGTTCGCGCTTCACCCGCTGGCGGTGGAAGACGCGATGAGCCCGCTGCAGATGCCCAAGATCGACGTCTATGGACGCTGCCTGTTCATCGTCGCGCGGACCGCCGAACTGGAAGCGGGCGAGCGGATCGGCTACGGCCAGACCGCGCTGTTCCTCGGGCCTGATTACCTCGTCACCGTGCGGTTCGGATCGCACCGCGCGCACCATCCGATCCGGCTGAAACTGGAAGCCAACCGGGAACGGCTGGACGAAGGGGCGGACTATGTCGCGCATGCGATCCTCGATTTCGTGGTCGACGGGTTCCTGCCGATCATCGACCGGTTCGAGGATGCGGTTCAGGCGATGGAAGAACGCGCGATCGACAGCTTTCCCGAGCCGTCCACGATCCGGCGGATCTTCCGCCTGCGTCGCCAGATCCGCCGGTTCGAGCGCATTGCCGGGCCGATGGAGGAAGTGTGCGAGCGGCTTGCCACGCTCGACCTGCCCAATATCGATCCGGACGCGCGGGTGTGGTTCCGCGATGTGCTCGATCATTCCCGCCGGGCGCTGGCACGGATGCGCGGGCTGAAGGAAACGCTGGCGTCGATCGTGGAAACCGCCGGCCTGCTCGAACAGCACCGTCAGGGCGTGATGACCCGGCAGTTGGCCGCCTGGGCCGCGATCCTGGCCGTGCCTACCGCGATTGCCGGGATTTACGGGATGAACTTCGAATTCATGCCCGAACTGCGCTGGCGGTACGGCTATGCCATGGCGCTGGGGATCATCTTCGGATCGTGCGCGACCCTGTACTGGCGTTTCCGGCGGATCGGCTGGATCTGACCGGCTAAGCATATGGCCCGCAGATCTAACCAGATCATCCTGATTGCGCTGGGCGCAAACGTGGCGATCGTGACCCGGGTGTTCGTCCGGCCCAAGGATTCGCGCGACGCAGCCTAGGCGATGGCAGGCTGGCTGTGCGGGCGCGCACCCGGTCGCCGCACCAGCGCCAGTGCGCGCTGCTCCACCAGGTGCCACGACAGGATCGCCAGAACCAGCGTAACCGGAAAGGCCAGCGCGACATTCTGGTGCCAGTGCTGCCCGAGCAGCAGATACACCATCAGTTGCTGGATCGGAAAAGCGTAGATGTACATGCCATACGAATAGTCACCCAGCCGGTTGTACCGCAGGGTAAAACCCTTCGGCTTGTAAGCCAGATAGAGCGTGGCATAGCCGATCGCGATCCACAGAACGGCTTCGGCGAACAGCGTTCCGGACAGGGTTAGCGCTGCGATGGCCAGCGCTGCACCGATCCGCAAATCCAGCACAATGCGATCGCGCCACAGGTAGCCGACCATCCCCACGATGAACGCGAACGAAAGGCTGGCGAGGTGGTCGATCCGGTTCAATCCGCCGGGATGGGGGCCGGTGATGATAACGGCTGCATAGGCCGCCAGATAAAGCACCAGCACTGCGGCGAAGGCGCGCCGCTTCGACAGCAAACCGGCGATGCCCGCCAGGAAAACCCCGCCGTAGCAGATCACTTCATACAGCAGTGTCCAGAGACTGCCGTTGATCGCGCCGCCGTAGGGGTTCTTCTCGAAGACGCCGGGCAGGGTGAACTGGATGAACCACAGCGACAGGTTGCTGGGGACATATTGCAGCGTCCTCTGGTTGGTAAAATATTGCTGCAGAGGCAGCGTGGTCACCAGCGGACCCAGAACGACTGTCGTCAGCATCAGCACTACGAACAGTCCCGGCCCCACGCGCATCACGCGCGACAGCAATCAGTGCGCGATGCCCCGGCCGTTATTGAAGCTTTTGGTGATCAAGAACCCTGAGATGACGAAGAACACCGCCACCGCGATGTTGCCCATCGTGTGCCCGGTCGCCTGCGATAGCGGATCGGCGGTGCCGTCGCTGCCGCTGATGGGGTAAGCGTGCGACACCAGCACCGTCGATGCTGCCACCATGCGGAGGAGGTTGAGGTTGTTGTCCCGGCCGACGCTGAGGCTTGCAAGGGAATTATCAGAGCGCTGATCCGGCGTCGGCGAAGCTATTGCCTGCTGATCTGCATCGATCGAGGAAAGTGAATTTCTCATACCAATGACTTACATCCCCCGTGGGTCGCTTGGAAAATGAAGCCAGCCGGGCTTCGCTCCGACCATTGAAACCCGTATCAGACGTGACGGCAAGAGATTGGCAAAAAAAGGGCCCGGTCGTTTCCGGCCGGGCCATTGAAGTCTTGGGAGAGGATGCCTGAAAGGCCTGTCCTGTATGTCCCCGACCCGGAATTGCTGCAAGTGCGAAAAATTCCGCGCGGTTGCATTAATTGCAATCAATGACGGGGTTGAATGCCCGTTTGTTCATATGGAAGAACGATTTCGGTCGTGCACGGCACACCGTTTCGTCCCGCCCGATTGCGCTGCGGTGCGGCATTTTCGACAATTATCCTGCTTGGCGGCGTGCGGCACAAATGCGGCCCCGCCGCCTTATGCGCGCGCGATTACCCCGAACAGGTCATGCGCATCGGCGTCTTCGACCGTCATCTCGACGATGTCGCCCGCTTTCAGGTCGGCAGGGACGTTACGCAGGTACACCGCGCCGTCGATCTCGGGCGCATCGGCCTGGCTGCGGCCGGTGGCGCCGATATCGCCGTCCTCGTCCGGTTCGCCCACTTCGTCGATGATCACCGGCAGCACGCGGCCGACCTTGGCCGCCAGCTTTGCCGCGCTGATAGCGGCGGTCTTTGCCATGATCCGGGCGAAGCGTTCTTCCTTGATCGCTTCGGGCACCGGATCGGGCAAATCGTTGGCCGCCGCGCCCGCCACCGGTTCGAACCGGAATGCGCCGACCCGGTCAAGCTGGGCTTCGTCCAGCCAATCCAGCAGGTACTGGAAATCGGCCTCGGTCTCGCCCGGGAAGCCGACCACGAAGCTGGAGCGGATCGCGATGTCGGGGCAAATTTCGCGCCACGCCTTCAGCCGTTCCAGCACTTTGGCCTCGTTGGCCGGGCGCTTCATTGCCTTGAGCACTTTGGGGCTGGCGTGCTGGAACGGAATGTCGAGGTACGGGGTCAGCAGCCGCTGCGCCATCAGCGGGATCACCGCATCGACGTGGGGGTAAGGGTAGACGTAATGCAGCCGCACCCACGGCGCATGGCCCTCTGGCGTGCGTAACTGGCCTAGTTCGCGGGCCAGATCGGTCATGTGGGTGCGCACCGGACGGCCCTTCCACAGGCGTTCCTCGTGGCGCACGTCGACGCCATAGGCGGACGTGTCCTGGCTGATGACCAGCAGTTCCTTTGTCCCGGCAGCGACCAGTTTTTCGGCCTCGCGCAGCACTGCGTCGATCCGGCGGCTGGCCAGCTTCCCGCGCAGCTGCGGGATGATGCAGAACGCGCAGGCGTGGTTGCAGCCTTCGGAAATCTTGAGGTAGCTGTAATGGCGCGGGGTCAGCTTCACGTCGCCCGGATCGGCCTGCGGGATGAGATCGACGTAAGGCCCAAGGCTGGCCGGCGCGGCTTCGTGCACCGCCGCGACCACCGCCTCGTACTGGTGCGCGCCGGTCACGGCCAGCACGCACGGGAACTTGGCGCGGATCAGGTCCGCTTCGTTGCCCATGCAGCCGGTGACGATCACGCGGCCGTTTTCGGCAATCGCCTCGCCGATCGCGGCCAGGCTTTCCTCCTTGGCCGAATCGAGGAACCCGCAGGTGTTGACCAGCACCACGTCGGCCCCGGCATAATCCGGGCTCATCTGATAACCATCGGCGCGCAGCCGGGTCAGGATGCGTTCGCTGTCGACCAGCGCCTTGGGACAGCCAAGGCTGACCATGCCAACGCGGCGAGGGGCGGCGATTTCGAGCGGGAAAGGGGTTTCGGCGGCCATTGTCGAGCGGCCCCTACACCTAACCGGCGGATTTCGCTACTGGCTGTGTGCGCGGGGCGTATCAGCGAGGAATTTCATGGATCCGATCAACTGGCCCGCCGTCATCGTTTCGGCCACGCTCGCGGCGCTGGTCGGGCTGGTCTGGTACGGTCCGCTGTTCCAGCGGCCGACCGGCGGGACAATCGGCACCATCGCCGGAGCGGTAGTATTGCAGGCCGTCTCGGCGCTGATGCTGGGCCACGCGCTGGCGCGAATCGGGGCGGACAAGCTGGCGGCGAAGCCGTGGCTCTACTGGATGCAGACCGGCGGCATCGCGCTGGCCTTCATCATTCCGGCGCTGTGGATCAGTTATGCCCGGTTGGGCGCGAGCCGACGGGATGCGCTGGTCGATGCCGGGTTCTGGCTGGCGGTGTACCTGCTGACCGGGACGGTGTTCTGGGCGCTGGGGTGAGCGTTTCGTCACGCTTCGGCAACAGCGCCAGCGGATCCTGCGGCACGGTCTTGCGGCGGATTTCGAAGTGCAGTTCGGTTGTCGCGGTCGATCCGGTGTTGCCGACCAGCCCCACCCGCTCTGCGGCGCGAACTTGCTCACCTTTCTTGACGGTCAACCGGGACAGCTTGGCATAGGCCGAAAACCAGCCTTTGCCGTGATCGAGGATCACGACGTTGCCGTACAGGTTCGGCTCCTTGCCCGCGTACCACACCAGCCCCGGCGCCGCAGCGCGGACCGGATCGCCCTTTGCCCCGATCAGGTCGATCCCGTCATGCGAACCGGTCTTGCCGCGCGGTGCAAACCCGCGCCGCACTTTGCCCGGGACCGGCCAGGCGAATTGCACCGGTGCGCCGGCGGCGGCCGTTGTCGCCGGCCGGGTGGTGCCGGACTTGTCGCTCACGGCGGCGTCGGGCCGGTCAGCATCATGGTCGGTGTCGGCAAGGCCCGGCTTGGCCATGGTCGGGATCACCAGTTTCTGGCCGCTGCGCACCCGGGTCTTCGGATCAAGCTCGTTGGCGATGCCGATCGCGCTCCACGGCACGCCATAGTCCATCGCGATGCCGAAGCCGGTTTCCCCGGCCTTCACCGTATGCGCCCGGCGGCGCGGAATGATCAGTACCTGGCCGCCCTGCACCGTGAACGGCGCCTTCAACCCGTTGGCCTCGATGATCAGCCCGCGCGGGACTTCGGCCCGCCGGGCGATTCCGCCCAGCGTCTCGCCGGGCTGCACCGTATGCTGTGTTTCCTGCCTGGGATCAGGCGCTTCCTCGCGGCCCGGCTTGCCCGCGCCGATCAGCGCGGGCGCCAGCGCGAGGAGGATCAGCCGCTTCACGAAAAGCGGGCGCCCAGCGCGGCAAGCGATTCGTCGTGCGTCAGGTCAAGCTGCAGCGGTGTCACCGAGACAAATCCATCCGCAATCGCCTCAAGGTCCGTGGCGTGGCCCGGGGTATATTCTATCCCGTCCAGACCGAACCAGAAATAGCGGAACCCGCGCGGATCGGTTCCTTCCACAACCGAACCGCGGTTGTAATCGTGGAAGCCCTGCCGGACGACGCGGATGCCCTTGACCTCGGCGGGCGCCAGCGGCGGGAAATTGATGTTGACGAAGCTGCGCGGCGCGAACGGCATGTCGATCAGCGGGGCCAGCACCTTGGGCCCCCATTCCGCTGCCGCTGCGAACGAAACCCGGTCGCCCACGCCCTCCTTGGCGTAGACCTGGCTGAACGCGATCGAGCGGATGCCCGCCAGCGTCCCTTCCATCGCGGCCGAGACGGTGCCCGAATAGGTCACGTCATCGCCCAGGTTGGCGCCGCGATTGACGCCGGACAGGATCACGTCGGGCGGCGAGGGCAGCGCCTTGCGCAGCGCCATCATCACCGAATCGGTCGGCGTTCCGGTGACCGCAAAACGCTTGTCGCCCAGCCGCCGCAGCCTTACCGGGCGGCTGAGGGTAAGCGAGTGGCCAGCCCCCGATTGTTCCTCGGACGGGGCGCAGACCCACACGTCATCTGAAAACTGCCGCGCGATCTTCTCCAGCACGCCGATGCCCGAAGCGTTGATGCCATCGTCGTTGGTGATGAGAATGCGCATTGCCGGAAAACTTTCCAAAGGGCCGCGTGGGATAAGGGCGTGTGTTCAGGACGCTGGTGTCAGCCGCGTGACACCGCCCATATAGGGATGCAGCACGGCGGGCAGATCAACCGAACCGTCGGCCTGCTGCCCGTTCTCCAGCACCGCGACCAGCGTGCGTCCGACCGCCAAGCCCGAACCGTTGAGCGTATGGACGAATTCGGTGCCTTGCTTCTTGTCGGTGACGGGGCCTTCCGGCCGGTAGCGCGCGTTCATCCGCCGCGCCTGGAAATCGCCGCAGTTCGAACATGAACTGATCTCGCGGTAGGTGCTTTGGCCCGGCAGCCACACTTCAAGGTCATACGTCTTGCGCGCGGTGAAGCCCATGTCGCCCGCGCACAGCACCACCTTGCGATAGGGCAGTTCCAGGGCGCGCAGGATCGCTTCGGCCGCCGCGGTCATCGTCTCATGCTCGGCAGCGGAATCCTCGGGGCGGCAGATGGTGACCAGCTCGACCTTGTCGAACTGGTGCTGGCGGATATAGCCGCGCGTATCGCGGCCCGCCGCGCCCGCTTCGGAGCGGAAGCACGGGGTCAGCGCGGTGAGCCGCATGGGGAGCTGCGCCTGCGCCAGGATCTGCTCGCGCACCGAATTGGTCAGCGACACTTCGGCGGTGGGGATCAGCCAGCGACGATTGTTCGGATCATTCTCAATCCGGCTGACAATCTCTTTGAATTTGTCTGGCGAAATGTCGGTTCCCTCTTTTGCGAAAGCTTTAAAAGCTTCGGCGTAAACCTGATCATCAGGTTTACGAATCTGAGTCCTGAACAGATCATCTTCGAACTTGGGCAGCTGGCCGGTGCCGAACACCGCCTCGTCCTTGACCAGCAGCGGCGGGGCGCATTCGGTGTAGCCATGATGCAGCGTCTGCGTATCGAGCATGAACTGGCCCAGCGCGCGCTGGAGCCGCGCCATCTGGCCGCGCAGGAAGGTGAACCGCGCACCCGCGATCGCCGCCCCGGTTTCGAAATCGAGCCCGAGCGCGGGGCCGAAATCGG
>JANLUV010000479.1:0-6636 GCA_031363685.1 Alphaproteobacteria bacterium
CCTCGCGCGAGGTGGAGGAAGTGTTGTACCGCCATGCCGCGATCAGCGAGGTGGCGGTGATCGGCCTCCCCGACCCGAAGTAGATCGAGGCTGTCACGGCCATAATCGTGCTGCGCGATGACCACACACTGGCTGCAGCAGACGTGCTGGGCCACTGCGCCGCCCACCTTTCCGGCTTCAAGATACCCAAGACCGTGGTGTTCGTGGCCCACCTGCCGCGCAACGCCAGCGGCAAGATCCTGAAGCGCGAACTGCGACTGTCGCTGCTCGACCGGGAGCTGCGGGCGGGGCCTGATCCGCGCACCTGGAGTTTTTCCGTTTTGCCTTGAACCACCTGGCTCCTCCCCCTTGAGGGGGAGAGGAGATTCAACGAGCGTCAGAACGACTCTGGCCCGTCAGGCTCCGGCCGATGACCTCGCGCAGGATTTCCGAGGTGCCGCCGTAGATCCGCTGCACCCGGGCATCGCGCCACAGCCGCGCGATTGTGTATTCGTTCATGTAACCCGCCCCGCCGTGAAGTTGCAGACAATCGTCGGTTATCTTCCACTGCATCTCGGTGTGCCACAGCTTCGCGGCAGACGCTTCGGTGGTGCTGAGGCCATGCCGCGCCAGCTTGCCGATGCAGCGGTCAAGGTGCGCCCAGCCGACTTGCAGCGTTGCCGCATGATCGGCCAGCGTGAAGCGGGTGTTCTGGAAATCGATCAGCCGCGCGCCGAACACTTGCCGGTCGCGCGTGAAGGCCACGGCTTCGTCCAGCGCGCGCTGGGCTCCGGCCTGAGCCATGATCGCCTGGCTCAGGCGTTCCTGCGGCAATAGCTGCATGATCTGGATGAACCCCTGCCCTTCGGCGCCCAGCAGGTTGCTTGCCGGAACGCGGACATCCTCGAAGAACAGTTCCGACGTATCAGCGGTATGCTGGCCGATCTTGTCCAGCTTGCGGCCCTTGGCAAACCCGGTCGTACCGGCATCCACCAGGATCAGGCTTATTCCCCGTGCACCCAGATCGGGATCGGTCTTGGCCGCGACGATCACCACATCGCAGTGCTTGCCGCTCGATATGTAGGTCTTGGAACCGTTGACGATCCAATCGCCGCGATCGCGCCTGGCGCTGGTGCGGATCGCCTTGAGGTCCGAGCCGGCCGAAGGCTCCGTCATCGCGATGGCGGCGACAATCGAGCCATCGACCATGCCCGGCAGATAGTGCTGCTTCTGTTCCTCCGTGCCGAATTCGACAAAGTAGTCGGCGATGATGTCCGACTGGAGCGGGATGCTGGCCGATGATCCGGCATAGGCCAGTTCCTCGGTCACGACGGCATTGAAGCGGAAGTCGAGGCCGGGACCGCCATAGGCCTCCGGCACGGTCGGGCAGAGCAGCCCCGCCGCGCCGCACTGGTTCCAGAACGCACGATCAACTTCGTGCTGCTCCTCGAACCGGGCGATATGCGGGATGAGGTGCTGCGCAAAGAACGCCTGCACGCTGCGGCGGAAAATAGCGTGGTCGATTTCGTAGCAATCGCGTTCGAGCGGGATCGGCATGGCGCGGCCTTTTCGGTCAATCAGGGAATCGCGACCTCGACCGCCTGCACCGAGGCACTGCTGTCCCAATCGTTGCCGAGTCGTTCGACGTCTGTATCGGCGACCAGCATGAACAGCGTGCGGCCATCCTTGCCGCCCAGGATGCAATCGACGCAATACGTGCCCGCACCGGGCGCAGGCGTGATCCGATCGGTCACCGTGCCGCCGTCCAGCACCCGGCGAAACTCGCCCGCAAACGGCATCGCCGCCCAGACCGCGCCCGCGCTGTCCATGCAGATGCCATCTGGAATATCGCGTTCGGGATCGCCGAATTGCGCGAACAGGCGCTGGTTGGACAAGCCGCCGTCCGGCGCGACATCGAACGCGGTCAGCCGGTGCGAGAAGGATTCCGCGACAACCAGCGTCTTGCCATCGGGCGCAATCACGATGCCGTTCGGGAAGACCAGGCCGCCACCGAAATGGGCGACGTTGCCGGCTTCGTCGATCCTGACGATATCGGACGGTTCGGGCGGGGCATGTTCGAACAGATCATAGCCGAATTGCGTGACATAGGCGTTTCCCCGGGCGTCCACGGTCATGTCGTTGGTGTGGATGGCATGGCCGGACAAATCGAGGCTGGCACGAATATCGCCCCCGGCGCCGACCCGCTTGAGCGAGTTGTCCTCCATGCCGACGACGAGCAGGTCACCATCGGTCGTCCAGCCCAGACCGGACGGCCGCTGCGGCAGTTCGAGCACGACCGCGTAGCTGCCGTCGGAGGCCATGCGGAATACCTTCCGCTCCTTGACATCGGAAAAGTACAGGCCGCCGTCGCGCCAACGCGCAGCCTCGAGATATCCGAAGCCACTTGCCAGAATTCGAGGAACGCCGTTCATATGGAACTCCATGCTGCACCGACATGACGCCGCGCGACATATATCCAGCGGGTACGGTCCGTCCAACCGCAAGTTGCATTCGTCTGCAGCACGCTGGCGCAGCATCGGCGGCGCGACTGAGCCCGAAGCCTGAACTCAGAGTGAAACGCCCGCGCCGATAACCGCGCGCGTGATCCGCGCCGGATCGCCGGCGGACTGCGTGAGTGAGGTCAGGCCCGACCCGAGCGTGAAGGTCGATTCCAGCACCAGATGATTGTCGTTTGTCACCGGGTGGAGTTCGAGCAGGTCGATCCTGCCTGCGACCGGCGCGGCCTGAGCGGCCAGCGCACCGAGCAGGAGTGCCGGAAGGAACAGCGGAATACGGCGAAGCCATGGGCGGAACATCATCGACATGGCACCACAATTGCCGCTGCGGTGCGGGTATTGCCACCGAACTTGCCTGTTCTGGGGAAAAGCCATGCTATACTGGCCCCGCGTTGTGGCGGGTAATGCCGTGCCGTCCACAACCCAGCGCTTCAGAACCAGGCGCGCAGGCCGATCACCGCCGACACGGCCGAGGCGCGTTCGCCATCGGCGCGGACGTAATCGGCGGTGCGGCCCAGCTTGCGTTCCCAGTGGACGCCGACATAGGGCGCGAATTGCGGCGTGATTTCATAGCGCAGCCGCGCGCCCAGCTCGATCCGTTCGACCCCCGCGCCGATTCCGATCGCGGGCACATCCTGCAGCGCGATGTTCACTTCGGCATCGGGCTGCAGCACCAACGGCCCGGCCAGCCGGATATCGTGGCTGCCGCTGAGGCGGAGGTGGAAATCGCCGTTGTCGGACACGAACATCTGACCTTCCAGTTCGAACCAGTAGGGGGCGAGGCCCTCGAACCCGATGGCGGCATAGGTGCGCTGCGGCGAGGGCGTGAAATCGTGGCGAACGCCGGCTTCGAGGTTCCACCACGGGTCCAGCGCGTGGCGCAGGACGACGCGGGTTTCGGCGCGCTCCGCTGCGTGGCCGAATTCGCCCTCGCCTTCGGTCGCGAAGACGATCCGGTTTATATCGCCGCCGTACCAGGCGGAGGCCTTCCAGCCGTAGCCGTCGCGGCCGGAAGTGGCGCGATATTCAAGCTGGTCGATCTGAATCGCGCCGGTCAGCATGCGCCCTTCCTTGAGCAGCGCGGCGCGGGCCTGGGCCATGCGTTCGGCCGGGAAGAACCGGTCGGCCGGATGGTCGGTGGGGACCGGCGACGGCGGGGCGTTGCCGGGGGTGTCGGGGACGGCGGGCGCGGCGTCCGGAGCGTCAGACGCGGCCGTGGCCGGTTCCGCCGGCTGCCCGTGGTCCATGCCCGGCATCGACGCCATGTCGTGGCCGGCGTGCTGCGCCAGCGCCGGGGCGGACAGGAATGTGGCTGCAAGCAGCCCGGCTGCGAGGAGCGAATGGCGGCGCATCATGCTTCAGCCCCGGCGCGGCGGACCGTGACGACGCGCATCATCCCGGAATGCATGTGCAGCAGCATGTGGCAGTGAAACGCCCAGTCCCCTTCGGCATCGGCCGTAAGATCGAACGCGGCTTTGCCCCCGGGCAGCACGTTCACCGTGTGCTTGCGCGGGCGGTGGCCCGGCTCGCCGGTGACCAGTTCGAAGAAATGGCCGTGGAGGTGGATCGGGTGCGGCATCATCGTATCGTTGATGAGGTTGACCCGCACCCGCTCGCCCAGCCGGAACGGAATCGGCGCCGCGCCGTCCGAGAAGGCCTTGCCGTCGATCGACCACATGTAGCGTTCCATGTTGGCCGTCAGGTGGACGTCGATCTGGCGGCTGGGCACGCGCGGATCGGGGTTGGGCGCGAGCGAGCGGAGCTGCGCATACGTCAACACGCGGTGATCGACATCCTCGAGCCCGGTCGGCTTGTCAGCCAGCCGATCGACCGGCATGGGCGAGAGCGAGGCGACGCCGGGACCAAGCTTCACCTGCGGCGCGACCTTGGGATCGCGCAGCGCCATGGAATGGCCGCCCATCGATCCGTTGGCCGGTTGCGACAGGTCGATCACCCCGTTCTGGCCCATGTCCATCGCGGACATGTCCATCCCCATGTCACGCATGGTCAGCAGCGGGCGCCCGCGCAGCGGCGGAATCAGCGCGGCCATGCCAGGGCGGGGCGCCAGTGTGCCGCGCACCAGCCCTGAGCGATCGAGCGCCTCGGCGATCACGCCGTAAGCCTGATCGGCCTGCGGGGTGACGATGATGTCATAGGTTTCGGCGATAGCGATCTGGATTTCATCGGTTTCCAGCGGCTGGACGAGGTTGCCGTCGGCCGCCACCACCGTCATCGCAAGGCCCGGAATGCGGAAATTGAAGTTGGTCATCGCCGCGGCGTTGATCACCCGCAGGCGGACCCGTTCACCGGGGCGGAACAGCCCGGTCCAGTTCTCCGCCGTGCCCTGCCCGTTGATGAGGAAGCCATAAGTCGCGCCGGTCACGTCCGAGATGTCGGTCGCATCCATGCGCATCTTCGCCCATTCGAGCCGGTCCTTCAACGGCTGGTCGCGCCCCGCCAGCAGGCCGGCGATGTCCTGCCGCCGGCGGTTGAAGTACCCGGCGGCGACCTTGAGCTTGCGCATCTGTTCGTGCGGATGCATCGGGCTCCAGTCGGCCAGCATCAGAATGTGTTCGCGCTCCGCCGCGATCGGGTCCGGCCCGGCCGGATCGATCACCAGCGGGCCATAGAGGCCGACCGCTTCCTGCATCCCGGAATGGCTGTGATACCAGTACGTGCCCGACTGGATCAGCGGGAATTCATACGTGAACGTCTCGCCCGGATCGATCCCGGGAAAGCTGACGCCCGGCACGCCGTCCATCTGGAACGGCACCAGCAACCCGTGCCAGTGGATCGAGGTCTGTTCGGGCAGGCGGTTGCTGACCGCGATCCGCGCCGTTTCACCTTCCTTCAGCCGGATCAGCGGGCCGGGGATGGTGCCGTTGACCGTGACCGCATGGTGCGCCGACCGGCCGCCGCTGGAGAAATGGCCCATCGCGATATCGAGCCGGGTGGTCCCGTCTCCGGCGCCGCCAGTGCCGCTTTGCGCCCATGCCGGGAACAGCGGCAGCAGCGCCAGCGCGGTGGCCATGGTTCCTCCGCGAGCGAGCAGGGAGCGGCGATCGATCCTGAGTGTATCGTCCATCGCCCGCTAGTACGCGGGCGCGGCGCTTATCCCTTGAGCAAATCGGACAATTTTTTCCGGGCGCGGTAAATCCGCGTTTCAATTGCCTTGCGCGATGTGCCAAGCACCGCCGCCGCCTCGTCCTGACTGAGCCCTTCAAGGGTGCAGAGCAGCAGCGGCTCCTTGAGGTTGGCGGGCAGCGCGGCGATGGCGCGGCGGATGCGGGCCACCTCGCCCGCCGCAACCAGCGCGGCTTCGGGATCGGGGCCATGGTCGGCGACATCCAGTGCATCGTCCAACGGCCGCGCGAAAGTGAACAGGCGGCGCACCGTGCGGCGGCGCGCCCAGTCATGGCACTTGTTGAGCGCGATCCGCAGGACCCAGGTGCGGAACGGCCGAGCGCGGTCATAACGGGGCAGCGCCATGAAGGCGGCGACGAAGCATTCCTGAGTCACGTCCAGCGCATCAACCTCGGCGCCGAGATGGTTGCGGGCTAGGCGGAACACCGCATCGCGGTGGCGCGCCATTAGCCCGGCATAGCCCGCCTGCCGCCCGGCCAGCGCCTGTGCGACGAGGTCGGCATCTACCGGGTCCGCTCCGCTGGCGCTGCCCACCATGCCTTATTGCGCGGCAGGTTGCGTAAGGGCCTTGCCCACGGCGGCATCGAACTGCGCCGCCTGATCGGGCCGCAGCACGCTACGCATCGCGAAGACGTGGCGCAGCGTGGACTTTTGCAGATCGCCCATCGCCATGTGGCTGTGATCGACTGCGCCCGCGACCTTCGGGCCATACTGATGCTCGCTGACGATGGCGGCGGCGAGTTCGGCATTGGCCTGCCGCAGCCGGACGTCGAGCGCCTCGCGCTGGCCCGCAAAATCGGCCTCCAGCGCCTCAACCCGAACCTTCTGGCCGGGATCGAGCTGGAGCTTTTCGTGCATCAGCACGTGAAGTTCCCCGCCCTCGGCATGACGGGGTTCAAGCAGGCTGCGCGATAGCCACGTTGCCGCGATCGCCATGCAGAAGGCGATCAGGGCGACCAGCGCATAGCGCGCGAAATTGCCCATCAATTGGCCAGCA
>JANLUV010000480.1:0-9470 GCA_031363685.1 Alphaproteobacteria bacterium
CCGGGGCGCAGCACCCGGTGCGTGCCCGACGCGATCGCCGGGCCGACCCCGTCGGGCAGGGTCGAGAACGGCAGCCCCGACAGCACGTAATCGGCGTGGTCGTGACCGTGGGCGCGGACGATCGCCTCGACATCGGTGGCCGAGCCGTGAACCGCGATGAAGCGGCTGTCGGTGATCGTGCGGCGCAAGTAATCGATAAATAGCGGGTTGGTATCGATCACGATCAGCTGGCCATCGCGCCGCAGCCGTTCGAGCACCGGGCGGCAAAACGTGCCGACGCCGGGGCCATATTCGACGAACAGGCGGCACTCGTTCCAGTCAACCGGGGCGAGCATCTTGGTGATGGTGAACCGCGACGAGGGGATGATCGAGCCGACCATCACCGGATTGCGCAGGAATCCTTCGAAGAAGACCCCCCACGGCCCGAGCATCGTCTTCACGCGGCGCTTGATCCTGGTCGACGGGTGCTCGCGGGCAAGCTCGGACGTGGTCATGTGGCTGGTCGGTCCCGGGTTGGCGGTAGTCCGTCTGGCGATTGCAAATTTGTTTCAGGATTGCAAGTCGCAACGGGGAAGGCATCGGAGCGAAATGGCACCGCAGCCCGACAGAGCGTTGCCCGCAGCCGACCGGCCGTTGGGCTTCAGAGGATTTCGTGGACCTTGTCCTGCGGGCGGCACAGCGCCACGCCCTTGCCGGTTTCGACCAGCGGGCGTTCGATCAACGCCGGTTCGGCGGCCATCGCCGCCAGGATCGTGGCATCGTCCGCGTCGGGCAACCCGCGCTCGGCCGCGTCGGTGCCGCGCAGCCGCAGGCCCTGTGCGGGCGTCATCCCGGCATCGCGGTACAACTGGGCCAGCTTGTCCGCGCAGGGCGGGGTCTTGAGGTATTCGACCACCGTGACTGCCACGCCCGGCGTTTCCTGCAGGATCGCCAGCGTCTTGCGCGAAGTGCCGCACGCGGGGTTGTGCCAGATCGTTGCCTTCATCGGCCATGTCCTTTGCGAAACGTTGCGGGGTTGCCGTTAGCGCGGCCGTGGCGGGTCCGTAAAGCTTACTCGCCCGCCGGGGCCGCTTCGGTGGCGGGCGCCTCGCCATCGGGCGCCATAGCAGGCGCCGGAGCCGCAACCGTAACCGGCCCGGTCACGCGGCGGATCGCCCGGATCAGCCGGGGATAGACCCCGCAGCGGCACAAATTGGTGATCGCGGCCCGGATCTCGTCATCGGTCGGCTTGGGGTTGGCCGCGAGCAACCCGGAAATCGCGACGACCAGCCCGGGCGTGCAGAACCCGCACGGGATCGCCTGCTCATCGATCAGCGCCTGGATCACCGGATGGCGCCCGCCGCCCACCGGGGTGCGGGCCAGCGCCTCGATCGTGGTGACGGTACGCCCGGCCGCCTCGGCCAGCGAGAGCGTGCAGGCCGGCAGCGGCTGGCCATCGACCAGCACCATGCAGGCGCCGCAATCGCCGGTCCCGCAGGCATATTTAGCGCCGGTGAGGTTGGCGACATCGCGCAGCGCCCACAGCAGGGGCATCGCCGGATCGACTGCGAAATCGACCGGGCGATCGTTGAGGATAAGGCTGGGCATCACCCCTCCCTAGCGCGGGGCAGCGCAGGTTTCCAGCGGTGAGCGGAGCCGGAAGGTTACGAATTGCGCAAGTGATAAGGCCGACAGCAAGGGTTTATTTACCATTTTGCTTAACACGGGACCCCGTAAGACGTTACTGGGGACCTGGGGGAATACCGCAATATGCACCTCGCTGAAGCCACCGACATGCAGGCCCATGCCGCCGAACGGGCAGTCTCGATCGTTATGCCGTGCCTGAACGAGGTTCAGGCGCTGCCCCATTGCATAGCCAATGCCCGCGCCGCGCTCGACCTGATCGAGCAGACTTACGGCCTTGGCGGCGAGATCGTGATCGCCGACAACGGTTCCACCGACGGGAGCCAGGCGCTGGCCGTTTCGCTGGGTGCGCGGGTGATCGACGTGACGGCCAAGGGCTATGGCGCGGCGCTGATCGGCGGGCTCGACGGCGCCTATGGCCGCTATCTGGTGATGGGCGATGCCGACGGCAGCTATGATTTCACCGACGGCGTGGCGATGATCGGCCGCCTGCTGGACGGTGCCGACATCTGCATGGGATCGCGCTTCAAGGGCGGGATCAAGCCCGGCGCGATGCCGTGGAAGAACCGCTATATCGGCAATCCGGCGCTGACCGGCATCCTCAACCTGTTCTTCGGCGCGGGGGTGGATGATGCCCATTGCGGGCTGCGCGCGATCCGCCGCGAGGCTTACTGCGAACTGGGCCTGGAAGGCTCGGGCATGGAATTCGCCAGCGAAATGGTGATCAAGGCCGCACTGAAGCGGATGCGGATCGACGAGGTTCCGGCCACGCTTTCACCCGACCTGCGTGACCGCGCGCCGCACCTGCGCCCGTGGCGCGATGGCTGGCGGCACTTGCGCTACTTGTTCATGCTGAGCCCGACCTGGGCGTTCGGGGTGCCCGCCGCGCTGCTGATGGGGCTGGGCGCGCTGATCCTGTGCGTAGCCGGGCTGTACGCCACGGGCGTGATGCACGGCGAACCACGCTTTGGCGTGAGCTGGACGATCATGGGGACGTTCATGGTCACCACCGGGCATTTCGCCGCGATCATGGCGCTGGCGACGCATTTCTATGGGGTGCGGCAGGGCTTTCGCCCGATGCGCCCGGTGTTGCGCAAACTGGAACCCGTGCTGACGCTGGAAAACGCGCTGCTGGGCGGCGGCGGCGCGATGCTGGGTTCGATGCTGTCACTGGCCGCGATCGGGTTCTGGTGGAGCGCCCACGGCTTTGCCGCGCTGCCCAGTACGCTGCCGCTGCTGCTGGCGATCGGGCTGGGCGTGGTGGGCGTGCAGACCTCGCTGGGCGGGTTCCTGCTGGCGGTGATCGCCGGGCATGAAGCGCGGTTTGCCAAGTGCGACCCCGAGACCGCGCGGTTGACCGCGCTGCTGGCCGGCGCCGAGGCATGACCCCGTGGCTTAGCGTGATCGTGCCGGTGCACGATGGCGCGCGCTTTCTGGGGGCGACGTTACAGGCCGCCGCCGATGAGCGGCCCGAGGGGGTGGAATTCCTGCTCTACGATTCGGGCGAAGATGATGGCGCGGCGCGCCGGATCGCGGAAGGCTTTGCCGACCGGCTGGACTTGCGCCGGCAGGAGGCGCGCGACTGCAAGCCGTGGACCGCCAAGACCAATCGCGGCGTGGCCGAGGCGCGCGCGCCACATGTAGTGATGCTGCATCAGGATGACCTGTGGCTGCCCGGCCATCTGACCGCACTGCAGGCGGCCATTGCGACAGCGCCGGACGCGGCGCTGTCGATCGGGCCGTCACGCTTTGTCAGCGCGGCCGGGCGGATGGTCGGCGCGTGGCGGCTGCCGTTCGCGCCGGGGCTGGTGGCGGGCGCTGACTTTATCGCGACGCTGATCGTCCAGAATTCCATCGCCATCCCCAGCCCCTGCATCCGCCGCGACGCATGGCTGGCGTGCGGCGGGATGGACGAGGCGCTGTGGTACACCGCCGATTGGGATCTTTACCTGAAGCTGGCCGCCCACGGCGCGGTGCTGGTCCGCGCGGGCGAGACCACCGCGTTCCGGCTGCACGGTTCATCGCTGACGATGGCGGGCAGCCGTGACGGGGCGGCCTTCCGCGAGCAGCTGGAAACCGTGCTGGAGCGCCATGCCGGGGCCATTCCGGCGGGTCAGCGCGCGCGGCAACTGCGGCTGGCCCGCGCCTCGATCGCGGCCAATTGCGCGTTGGCGAGCGGCGCGCGCGGCGGATGGGGCAAGCTGATGCAAGGGCTGGGCAGCGTGGCGGCGCTGGGCCCGCTCGCCATGCCGCGCTTCCTGCGCGAAACCCGCCTGATCGACCGGATCTGGCCGCGCCTGCGGCTAAGCCTGTCGGGCGGGATGTGATGACGCTGCGCCGCCTGTGTGCGTGGCACGGCGCGCGCTATGCCGGCGGGGCGGTGCTGTGCGCGCTGGTCAACAACGTGATCCTGATCGGCGGGGCCTGGGCCGGGCTGCCGGATCTGGCGGGGGTGCTGATCGCGTGGTTCGCGGGCGGGACGACCGGGTATTTCTACCATGGGCAGTTCACCTTTAGGCAGGCGCCGACGCGGCGCAGCTATCTTCAGTTCATGAGCGGCACCGCGCTGGGGATTCCGATCACCTGGGTACTGCTGCTGGCGTTGCGGCAGGGCTTGGGCCTGCCGATGGAAATCGCCGCGCCAACCACGACCGTGGTGCTGGTGCTGTACAACTATCTGAACGCGCGGATCGCGCTCCACTGGGGCCGGCGCAAGGGCGAAGCGGCGGCCGGTCCGGCCTGACCGGTCAGCCGCGCCGGGCGATCACCCGCAGCGCCGAGGGCTGGCCGGTCAGCTTTTCGCCCAGCAGTTGCAACGGGTGCAGCGCGACGCCGAGCAGCAGCCAGAACAGCGTGTTGCGCCGCCCGAACAGGTTGGCGAATGTCCGCCCCATGGTCGGCACCACCGCGCCGTGCACCGCGCGCACCTCCAGCCCGCCCGCCGTCACCGCCGCGACCAGCGAGGCGCGGCTGAAATGGGTGCGGTGATACGGCAGGTACCACGCGTCCCAGTACTTGCCGAAAATGCGCGCCCAGACGCAGGCGACATTGGGCACTTCGATCACCACCGTCCCGCCGGGCCGGGCCATGGCGCTGATCCGCGCCAGCAGCGCGGCGACATCGTCATCGTGTTCCAGCACGTGCATCGCGATCACGCTGTCGAACTGCCCGGCCTGATCGGCGAGGCGCTCCATCGGGCAATACGGCCGGTCGGCGAGTTCTCCGGGTGGATCGGCGAAAAAATCGCTGCCGGTCACCCGGTCGGCCCCAAGCCGGTCGCCCAGCGCGCGGGTGAACTGGCCGCTGCCGCAGCCAAAATCGAGCAGGGTGCCTGAATCGCGCAGCGGGGACGGCGCGGGACCGATCTGGCGGAGCAGGCGCCCTGCCTCGCGCCGGAACGCCAGGCGCTTGATCGCGTGAGCCAGCCCGTGCGCTCCGGGCTGGAAATCCTGACTTTCGCGCCCTTCGTACAGGAATGCCACGTCGGCCAGCGGGGGGAGCGAGCGGGCGTGGCCGCAGTGGGCGCATTGCTCCACCCGGACCGCGCCGACCAGTCCGCTGCGATCGACGAACGCGCCCAGATCGCGCCATATGCACGGCGCACCGGACCGGGCGGGACAGGCCCTCATGGTACCGGGACGATCCGGCAGCCCGCCGCCACGGCGGCGTCTTGCAGCTGGCGCTGGCGCTCACCGGGCGCCGTGGCGGGAGCGACTCCGAACAGCGTGTCGATCGACGCGAACAGCGGCGCATCGGCAAAGCCAAGGCTGCGGCCCGCGCACAGGGCAGGCAGCGCTTCGGCCGGGACCAGCGCGTTATCGAGCAGGATCGGGCGGTTGGACAAGTCGGCCCGGTTGCGCACCAGATCGGGCGAGAACGAGACCTGTTCGGTATCGACGATCACCACATCGGCGGGAATCCGCTCAATCCGGGCGGAAGCGGCGGCGAACGGCGCGGTGAAGTGGCGCGCCATCCACACGTGGGCCGGCAGCAGCACCAGCATCGACAGCGCGGTGGCCCAGCGCATCGCCCGGACCGGGGCGATCCCGCGCTGTTCCAGCCAGTGCCAGCCAAAGCCCGCGATCAGCACCGCGCTGCCGATGAACCCGTGGAGATAGCGGTAGCCCCAGCCGTGCCCTTGCGGCGGCAGGATCACCGTCATGATCGCGATCAGCATCACGATGCCCAGCAGCAGTGCGCGGCAGACTGGATCGGCCCACTGCCGGGTGCGCAGCGCGACGATGGCCAGCGGCACCAGCAGCAGGTGCTGCCACGCGACGAAGCGCAGCACGTTAGCCCCCATTATCCACAGCGAGACATCGGTGAACCTGGTGGCGTTGCGGGTCAGCCGGTCGATATAGGAAATGCCGTCGATGTTGAGCGCCGCGGGAACCGGGTGGCCGGCCATCGCGCTGACCCAGCCCGGGTATTTTGCCCAGAACAGGCCGATCGCGCCATAACAAATCACGTAGGCGGCCAGTTCCTTCCAGCGCTTTTCGCGCCGCAGCAGATCGAGGAACGGCGCGACGAACAGCGGGTGGAACAGCGGCTGGTGCAGCCCGGTGGCGAGGAAGCCCAGCCCGATCGCCCCGGCGTGGGCGGCGGGCCTCCGCTGGAGGAACAGCCACAGCCAGATCAGGTTGAACGCCATGTGCGCGGTCATCGCGTAGACGGTCGTACCGATCACGATCACTTGCGAAGACCCGGCGAACAGGATCAGCACCACCGCCCGGGTGGAGGGGCTGGCGGGCCACAGCCGCAGCGTGATCCGCCACAGCGCCAGCCCGCCCGCCAGCACCAGCAGCGGCGAGATGCCGTTCCACGGCAGCACCTGCGAGAGCAGCGCGCGCAGTGCGGCGTTCATCGGCAGGTAGCCGGAGACCCAGCCGTCCTTGTCGCCCACCGGCAGGATGAAGATGGAATTCAGCGCATCGTACCAGCCCCGCCAGAACGGCGGGATCGGCCAGAACAGGTGCCCGTGCGCAAAAATCGGCGCGTCGAACGTCACCATCTTTTCATCGCGGCTGAGATCGTAGTCGAACAGCACTTGCGTGCGCAGGACCCAGATCAGCGCGGCCATACCGACCAGCAGCGCGATGGTCTGGCGGGCGGTGAGGCCCAGCGGCGGCGCGGCGGCTTGGGCCGGCTTGTCCACGATCCGGCCGCGCGAGGCGAGTTGCACGAAGAACAGGATCGCGAGCACCGCGACCGGAATGTCATGCCTCCCGGCGAAACCCCTGGTCAACACGGTCAAGCCCCGCAGCATCGCCGGGGTTTCGTGGATCGCCAGCGCCATCGCGGAAAGCGCGAAGAACACCGCCGAGGCGAGGCGGAACGAGGTCAGCAGGGTGCGTTCTGCGGGCGGAATTACTGCGGCCGGTTGTTCACTATCCGCCATGCTTGCCCCGCCAGTCCCCTGAGTAGTTCCCCGCCCGCATCCTTTGCAGGTTCAAGCCGCTCGGGGAAGCGGGTTACTGAAGCGCCGCCGCCGAGCCGGGCCGCGCGCCTCACACCATGTTCTCCGGCCGGACCAGCCGGTCGAACGTCTCGCCATCGAGCAGGCCCAGTTGCAGCGCCGCCTCGCGCAGCGACAGGTCGTGGGCGTGGGCATGCTTGGCGATGCGGGCGGCGGAGTCATAGCCCAGGGTCGGCGCCAGCGCGGTGACCAGCATCAGCGAACGGCTGACCAGTTCGGCGATGCGGGCGCGGTTGGGCTGGAGGCCGATCACGCAGCGGGTGGTGAAGCTGTCGATCCCGGTGGCGAGCAGATCGACCGAGCGCAGCACGGCGGCGCCGATCAGCGGCTCGAACACGTTGAGTTCGAAATGGCCCTGCATCCCGCCGATCGTCACCGCCTGATGGTTGCCGATCACTTGCGCGGCGAGCATCGTCAGCATCTCGCACTGGGTCGGGTTGACCTTGCCCGGCATGATCGAGCTGCCGGGTTCGTTAGTGGGCAGATCCAGTTCGCCCAGGCCCGAGCGCGGTCCGCTGCCGAGCAGGCGGATATCATTGGCGATCTTGTTCAGCGCGACCGCCAGCGTGGCCAGCGTGCCCGACAGCTGGACCAGCGGATCGTGGCTGGCGAGCGCCTCGAACGGGTTGGCGGCGGGGCGGAACGGGAGGCCGGTGAGCGCCGCCAGCTGGGCCGCCATGTCGGCCGCGAAGCCCGGCGGCGCATTCAGCCCGGTGCCGACCGCGGTACCGCCCTGCGCCAGCGCGACGATATCATCGAACACCACGTGGGCGATCCGCTCGCGGCAGCGGCGGACCTGCTCGGCATAACCGGAGAACTCCTGCCCGAGCGTGAGCGGGGTGGCATCCTGCAGGTGGGTGCGGCCGATCTTGACGATCGCGGACCATGCCCCGGCCTTGTCGGCCAACGCGCTGTGCAGCCGGTCCAGCGCAGGAAGCAGGCGCGCGGTGCCCATGCGCGCGGCGGCGATGTGCAGCGCGGTGGGAAAGCTGTCGTTCGAGGACTGGCCCTGGTTGACGTGATCGTTGGGATGGACCGGCGCCTTGCCGCCCCGGCCCGCGCCGAGAATCTCGTTGGCGCGGCCGGCGATGACTTCGTTGACGTTCATGTTGGTCTGCGTGCCGCTGCCGGTCTGCCAGATCGCCAGCGGGAATTCGCGGTCATGCGCCCCGGCGCCGACTTCGGCAGCGGCGGTTTCGATCGCAGCGGCAAGATCATCGGGCAAGCCGTGGCGGCGGTTCACCCGGGCGGCGGCCTGCTTGACCAGCGCCAGCGCGTGGATGATCCACAGCGGCATCCGTTCTGCCGGGCCGAACGGAAAGTTTTCCAGGCTGCGCTGGGTCTGCGCGCCCCAGTAGGCACTGGCGGGGACGGCGATTTCGCCAAGGCTGTCGGTTTCGATCCGGTGTTCGGGCATCGGCGGGCTCCCCTTCTCTTGCGCAATGACCGCGCGGCGGGTCTGTTCCGGGGCATGGTAGCGGGGCACGGTTGCGGGGAACAGGGCAAGCAGGTGGTGCGTTCGGGGCGCGACAAGGAATTCCTTCATGACCGCATTTCCCTTCCGCGTCGACCGGCTGGTCCTCACCCCGCAGGACATCGATCTGGCGCGCTCGCCGCTGGCCGGGCAGCTGGGCGTGGAAACGTATGTGCTGGGCGCGTTCAATCCGGGCCTGACCGTGTTGCCGGGCGGCAACCTGCTGATGATGGTGCGCGTGGCCGAGGCGCTGCGGACGCCGGTGTTCGGCGGGATGGTCCACGCGATGCGCTGGGCCGGGCATGACCGCTATGTGCTGGACGGCTGGTCGCTGGAACTGGCCAACACCGCCGACCCGCGCGAGATCCGCTTTCACGGTGGAGACTGGCAGGGCGGAGACTGGCAGGGCGGAGACTGGCCAATTCTGGCGCTGACCTCGCTCTCGTGGTTGCTGCCGGTGGAACTGACGCCGGACGGGCTGGAAGTGATCGCGCTCCATTATGACAAGGCGATTGCGCCAGCGGGATCGTGGCAGTGCAACGGGATCGAGGATGCGCGGATCAGCCGGGTGAACGGCGAGTACCTGATGACGACCTGCACGGTCAGCCCGGAGCGTCATGCGACCGCGCTGTACAGTTCCGCCAACGGGCTGGACTGGCGCTGCGAAGGGCCGGTGCTCGATCATCAGAACAAGGACATGCTGATCTTCGAAGGGCTGGTCGGCGGACAGTTCTGGGCGCAGACCCGGCCGCTCGGCGCGGTGTATTCCGCCTATCCGCCGGGCAGCCAATGGCGCGCCGGGCCATCGATCAACCTTGCCACCTCGCCCGATGGACTGCACTGGAAGCCGCGTATCGAGCCGGGTATCCGCCCCGCTGCGGGCATGGCCGCCGCCGC
>JANLUV010000436.1:0-1885 GCA_031363685.1 Alphaproteobacteria bacterium
GCCCGAGCCGCTCTATGCGCTGTTCGGCACCGGCTACCTTGGCTACACCGCAGCCCGCCAATGGGGCAAGATGCGCGGAACCGACAAGTAATCCGCCCCTTGCGCTGCGGCCCCACCCTTATAAGGATGGAGCCGCAGTGCGAGGGGGAGCCTATGTCGAACACCATCTATGTCCTCAACGGACCGAACCTGAACCTGCTCGGCGCGCGCGAGCCGGAGATTTACGGCACCACCACGCTCGATGATATCGGCGCGCTGCTGGCCGAACGCGCGGCGGTGCTGGGGGTGGCGATCGACATGCGCCAGTCCAACCATGAAGGCCACCTGGTCGACTGGCTGCACGAAGCGCAAGCCGAAGGCGCGCACGCGGTGCTACTCAACGCCGGCGCGTTCACCCATACCAGTGTCGCCCTCTATGATGCGATCAAGGCGGTGAAGACCCCGGTGATCGAGGTCCACCTGTCCAACCCGCACACCCGCGAAGGCTTCCGCCACCACAGCTATGTCGGCATGGCCGCCAAGGGCACGATTGCCGGGTTCGGGGCACAAAGTTACCTGCTGGCGCTGGACGCGGCGGCAAAACTGTAGCTAAACTGTAGCAGAAGTGCGGATAACCACGCGGTCAGGCCTTGCCAGTGCGCTTCCCCCGGCGATACGGGGACGCCCGATAGGCAAGCACAGAGGTTCGAATGGGTGATACCCCCGGCGCAGGCAACTCCAGCAAGAACGGTGGGAGCATGAACATCGACAGCGAACTGGTGCGCGAACTGGCCAAGCTGCTGGCCGATACCGGCCTTTCCGAAATCGAAGTGGAGGATGGTGACCGCAAGATCCGCGTCGCCCGCCAGTTCACCGCCGCCGCGCCGATGATGGTTGCGGCGCCCCCCGCTGTCCCAGCCGCTGCCCCCGCCGTCGAGGCGGCGCCCGCCGCCGCCCCGGTCGATGCGGTCAAGTCGCCGATGGTTGGCACGGTCTATCTCAGCGCCGAACCCGACGTGCCTAACTTCATCGCGGTGGGCCAGGCCGTGAAGGCCGGCCAGACGCTGGTGATCGTCGAAGCGATGAAGGTGATGAACCCGATCGTCGCGCCCAAGGCCGGCACGATCCAGGCGATCCTGGTCGAAAATTCCCAGCCGGTCGAATATGACCAGCCGCTTGTGGTGATCGGCTAACCAGATGGCGATCCACCGGCTGCTCATCGCCAACCGCGGCGAGATTGCGCTGCGTATCCACCGCGCCGCGCACGAGATGGGGATCGAGACCGTTGCGGTCCATTCCACCGCCGATGCAGACGCGATGCACGTGCGGCTGGCCAACCACGCGGTGTGCATCGGGCCGCCCGCTGCGCGCGACAGCTACCTGAACATGGCCGCGATCATTTCAGCCGCCGAAATCACGCAGGCCGATGCGATCCATCCCGGCTATGGCTTCCTCTCGGAAAACGCCAAGTTCGCCGAGATCGTCGAGGCCCACGGCATCACGTGGATCGGCCCCAAGCCCGAGCATATCCGCACGATGGGCGATAAAGTCGAAGCCAAGCGCACCGCCGGCGCGCTCGGCCTGCCGCTGGTCCCGGGTTCCGAAGGCGCGGTCAGCGAAATCGGGGCGGCCCGCAAAATCGCGGCGGAAATCGGTTATCCAGTGATCATCAAGGCGGCGTCTGGCGGCGGCGGGCGCGGGATGAAGGTCTGCACCGGACCGGACGATCTGGAAACGCTGATCCAGCAGGCCGGCTCCGAAGCCAAGGCCGCGTTCGGCGATGCCACCGTCTATATCGAAAAGTACCTCGGCAACCCGCGCCACATCGAATTCCAGATCTTCGGCGACGGCAAGGGCAACGCGATCCACCTGGGTGAGCGTGACTGCTCGCTCCAGCGCCGCCACC
>JANLUV010000489.1:0-3329 GCA_031363685.1 Alphaproteobacteria bacterium
CTGGCACGCACTGTTGACAATGCCGCGATGACACTGGTGGTCGCGCTCAATTACGGCTCGCAGGACGAGATCGCCCGCGCCGCGACCAAGGCGGCGGCCAAGGGCCCGATCACTCCCGAGACGATCGCCGCCGAACTTGATACCGCCGACCTGCCGCCGCTCGACCTGCTGATCCGCACCTCGGGCGAAGTGCGGTTGTCGAACTTCCTGCTGTGGCAGGCGGCTTATGCGGAAATGCTGTTCACCGACGTGCTGTGGCCCGATTTCGGCGAAGAGCATCTGGCCGAGGCGCTGGAGACGTTTGCCAGACGGGATCGCCGCTTTGGCGGACGCTGAAGTTCCCGCCAAGAAGCCGGACCTGATGGTCCGCACGCTATCGGCCGTGGTCATGGTTACGGTTACCGGGATCGCGCTGTGGTGGGGCCGGGGCGTCTGGGCGGTGTTTGTCGGGCTGGTTGCGGCTGGCGTGCTGTGGGAATGGTCGAAGCTGGCGGCGGCTTTCACGACCGGGCTTGGCGCGCGGTTGCTGTGGCAACTGGGCGGGCTGGTTTATGTTGGCGTAGCCTGTTTGTCTCTGCTGGTCCTGCGCGCCGATTTCTTCGGACCGATGCCGGTGCTGATGGTGATCAGTACGGTGATCGCGGTTGATGTGTGGGCTTATTTCGCTGGGCGAACGGTTGGCGGGCCAAAGATCGCGCCGAAGATCAGTCCGTCCAAGACATGGGCCGGGCTGGGCGGGGCGGTCGTCGGAGCGTCGCTCGCACTGTATCTGTTTCATCATCAGGACTGGCGTTTCGCCCTGGCGGGACCACCGGTGGCGGTTATCGCGCAGGCCGGGGACTTCTTTGAAAGCTGGATGAAGCGGCGCGCCGGGGTGAAGGATTCCGGCCAGCTGATTCCGGGCCACGGCGGGCTGTTCGACCGGGTCGACGGGCTGCTGGCGGTGCTGTTTGCCGGTGGCCTGATTGCGCTGTTTTCGGCTATGGTGGGCTGACCATGCGCTCCATCACCATCCTTGGCGCGACCGGATCGATTGGGGCATCGACGCTGGACCTGATCCGGCGCGAGGCCGAGCAGTGGCGGGTGGTGGCGCTGACCGCCAACGGCAATGCAATTGAATTGGCGAAGCTGGCGATCGAGTTCGGCGCCGAGATTGCCGTTGTCGCGGACGAGGCGTCGCTGCCGACGCTGCGCGATGCGCTGGCCGGTAGCGGGATCGAAGCGGCGGGCGGGGCGGGGGCTCTGGTCGAGGCGGCATCGCGTCCGGCGGATGTCACCGTGGCCGCCATCGTCGGCTGCGCGGGGCTGGCGCCAACCATGGCTGCGATCAAACGCGGGCAGACCATTGCGCTGGCCAACAAGGAATCGCTGGTTTCCGCTGGAGAGGTGATGACCGCCGCCGTGGCCCGTGCGGGCGCCACACTGCTGCCGGTAGATTCCGAACATAACGCGATCTTCCAGTGCCTGGCGGGCAACGATCTGGCGCATGTCCGCTGGATCACGCTGACTGCCAGCGGCGGGCCGTTCCGCGACTGGTCGCTCGAACGGCTGGCCCAGGCCACCCCGGCCGAGGCGGTGAAGCATCCCAACTGGTCGATGGGCGCCAAGATCAGCGTCGATTCCGCGACGATGATGAACAAGGGCCTGGAATTCATCGAGGCGTTCCACCTGTTCCCGGTGGGGGCGGAGCGGTTGCGGATCATCGTTCATCCGCAATCGATCGTGCATTCCATGGTCGAATACCGCGACGGATCGACGCTGGCGCAGCTTGGCCCGTCGGACATGCGGGTGCCGATCGCATCGGCGCTGGCGTGGCCGGCGCGGATGGTTACGCCCTGCGCGCCGCTGGACCTTGCCGCGATTGGCGAACTGACTTTCCGCTCGACGGACGAAGTGCGCTTTCCCGCGACGCGGCTGTGCCGGGCGGCGGCGGAAACGGGCGGGGCAGTGCCCGCTGTGCTCAACGCCGCCAACGAAATCGCGGTGGCTGCATTCCTCGCCGGTAAGCTGGGGTTCACCCGGATTGCCGCACAGGTGGAAGACATGCTCGGCCGCTATGCGCCGCCGGCCCCGGTCTCGCTGGCAGATGTCATCGCGGTCGATGCCGAGGCGCGGATCCGTACGCGCGAATTGCTGGAGCCTGCCTGACCTTGACCCATGCCCCATCCCTGCTGATCACCATCATCGGGTTCGTGCTGCTGCTCGGGCCGCTGGTGGTGATTCACGAACTGGGCCACTATCTGGTCGCACGCTGGTGCGGGGTGAAGGCGGACGCGTTCTCGGTCGGGTTCGGCAAGGAACTGTTCGGGCTGACCGACCGGCGCGGAACGCGGTGGAAGCTGTCGGCCATTCCGCTGGGCGGCTATGTCCAGTTCGCGGGGGACATGAACCCGGCCTCGCAGCCGGATGATGTTGTGCTGGCGGGACTGACGCCTGAAGAACGCGCGGTTACTTTCAACGTGCAGCCCTTGTGGAAGCGCGCCGTGATCGTTGCTGCGGGGCCATTCACCAACCTGCTGTTTGCGGTGGTGATCTTTGCCGCCTTCAACCTTGCGTTCGGCAAGCTGGTGGCTCCGCCGGTGGTCGATGGGTTCATGCCCAATTCCCCCGCTCAGGCCGCCGGATTGCGCACCGGTGACCGGGTGGTCGCGATCGATGGCGAGCAGATCGGCGATTTCGAGACTCTGCGCCAGCGTGTCTGGCCCTATCCCGGCGGCACCTTCACGCTGACGGTACGGCGCGATGGGTCGGAATTCCCGGTCCGCATCGACGCCGCGACCAAGGTGCTGAAGGATGAATTCGGCAACGAATCCCGTGTCGGCCTGCTTGGCGTGAAGGCGGCCAAGCCCAAGATCGTGCCCGTCGGTCCGGGCGAGGCGGCGGTGATGGCGGTCAACCAGACCGGCGGGATCATCCGGATGCTGGTGGTCGGCGTTACCCAGATCGTCACCGGTGAACGTTCGGTCAAGGAACTGGGCGGCCCGCTCAAGACCGCGAAATATTCAGGCGAGCAGCTCAGCCTCGGCTGGCTGGAGTTCGTTTCGTTCGCGGCATTCATCTCGATTAACTTGGCGTTCATCAACCTGTTGCCAATCCCGGCGCTCGACGGTGGGCATCTGGCATTCTACGCTGCGGAGGCCGTGCGCCGCCGCCCGCTGGGGCCCCGCAGTCAGGACTGGGCGTATCGCACCGGGCTGGCCTTCGTGCTGGCGTTGATGGTGTTCGTGACGTTGAACGACCTGGCCTCGCTGCTCCCGATCGGGCGGCAGTGAGCGCCAGACACCCCGCTTGCCGGTGGGCAGGCCGGTGGTCGGGCCATGCGGAACGCC
>JANLUV010000492.1:0-2458 GCA_031363685.1 Alphaproteobacteria bacterium
TCAAGGATCTTTCGGTCGAGAACCCGAACGCCCCGCAGTCCTACCAGTGGCAGGATGCACCGCAGCTGGACGTCCAGTTCAACATCAACAGCCAGCAGATCGACGCCGAAATCCACGAGATCGAGCTGAAGATCACGATGACCGCCAAGGCCGAAGCCGGCACCGCCTACATGATCGATCTGGTCTATGCCGGCCTTGTCGGAATGCGCGGCCTGGCGCCCGAGCAGATGCACGCGTTCTCCTATGCGGAATGCCCGCGCATCCTGTTCCCCTTCGCTCGCCGTATCCTGGCCGACGCAGTGCGCGACGCGGGCTATGCGCCGGTCTTGCTGGAGCCGATCGACTTCAACGGCCTGTACCTGCAGCAGCTGGCGCAGGCGCAGCAGACCGCCGAAGCCGAACCGGCCGGCAACGCCTGATCTGCCTGCTGAGGACAAGTTGACCATGCGCCGCGCCGCGCGCGATCCGAACCAATCGAAGCGCGCGCGCGGGGGCAGGACCGTGCCCGAATGAACCTTTTAAAGGCCACCGGCACGATCGGCGGGCTGACCCTGATCAGCCGCATTCTCGGGCTGGTCCGCGACAGCCTGTTTGCGCGCTTTGTCGGCGCCAGCTTCGCATCGGACGCCTTCCTGATCGCGTTCCGCCTGCCCAACATGTTCCGCGCGCTGTTCGCCGAAGGGGCATTCGCCTCGGCGTTCATCCCGATGTTCAACCAGAAGGTCGGCGATCCCGACGGCCGCGGGCTGGCCGATGGCATGGACTTTGCCGAACAGGCGCTGGCGGTGCTGCTGCCGGTCCTGCTGGTGATGACCATCGTGCTGGAAATATTCGCCTGGCCGATCACGTTCGCGCTGTCGGGCAAGTTCAACGGCGTCAGCCACGATCAGTTCGCCTTCGCGGTCCAGCTGTCGCGCATCACCATTCCCTACCTGATGCTGATCAGCCTCGTCTCGCTGTTCGGCGGCATATTGAATTCGATGCACAAATTCTGGGTCAACGCCGCCGCGCCGATCCTGCTCAACCTTACCCTGATCGCCGCGCTGCTGCTGTTCCATTCCGATGACCCGCTGCAGACCGCCCGCAACCAGGCAATCGCGGTGTCGGTGTCGGGCCTGCTCCAGTTGCTATGGCTCGCGCTGGCCTGCAAGCGCAACGGGGTCAGCCTGCGGCTGCGCCGCCCGCGCCTTAACCCCGAGATCAAGCGCTTGCTGGCGCTGATCTGGCCCGCTGCGATCGGAGCCGGGGCGGTGCAGATCAACCTGGTCATTTCCACCGCGCTGGCTGCATCGCTGCTGGCCCACGGGTCGGTGACCTATATCTACATGGCGGATCGGCTGAGCCAGTTGCCGCTGGGCCTGATCGGGATCGGCCTGGGCACGGTGCTGCTGCCGACCATATCGCGCCAGCTGGGCGGCGGACAGGAAGCCGCGGCGATGGAAACGCAGAACCGGGGGATGGAGCTGGCGCTGCTGCTGACCCTGCCCGCCACCATGGCGCTGGTGCTGTGCGGCGAGCCGATCGCGGCCGCGCTGTTCGGCTATGGCCGCTATACCGCGCAGGACACGCATTTCACCGCCCAGGCGCTTGCCGCATTCTCGATCGGACTACCCAGTTACATTTTGATCAAAGTGCTGACCCCGGGCTTTTTTGCGCGGCAGGATACCCGCACCCCAGTGCGCTATGCCACGCTGTCGATGGTGGTGAACCTGGTTCTCAACCTGGTGCTGATCGTGCCGCTGCAGCACATGGGGCCGCCGCTCGCCACCGCGATCGCCGCCACCGTCAATGTCGCGATGCTCTATCGCACGCTGGTCAAGCGCGGCCATTTCAAGGCCGATGCGCGCCTGCGCCGCCGCGCCCCGCGCCTCGCGCTGGCGGCGCTGGCGATGGGCGCGGTGCTGTGGGCCACGCAAGGGTTGCTGATGCCGTATGTCCACGGCACCTGGCTGGTCCGTTTTGCCACGCTGACCGTGCTGGTCTCGGCCGGTGGCGTGGTCTATGGGCTCGCCACGATCCTCCTCGGGGCCTTCTCGAAGGAAGACCTGCAACTTCTCCTGCGGCGCCAGCGATCTGCCTGAGCCGCGTCTAACGACAGAGTACCTTCATGCGCATCGTTTCCGGCATCCAGCCCACGGGCAATCTCCACCTCGGCAATTACCTGGGTGCGATCCGGAACTGGGTGCGCATGCAGGACGAATGGACCGCGCAGGGGCATGAATGCCTCTATTTCCTGGCCGACCTCCACGCGATCTCGATGCCGCACGTTCCGGCCGACCTTGCGGCGAACACCCGCGAGATGGTGGCCGCGCTGGTCGCCTGCGGAATCGATCCCGATCGCTCGATCCTGTTCAACCAGACGCAGGTGCCCGCCCATGCCGAACTGCAATGGCTGCTGAGCGGCACCGCGCGGATGGGCTGGCTGAGCCGGATGACCCAGTTCAAGGACAAGTCGGGC
>JANLUV010000007.1:0-4651 GCA_031363685.1 Alphaproteobacteria bacterium
CCCCGACGAGCGGCGCGCCGTGGTCCCGTCCGGGCCGTGCCAGTCGAGCGCGAAATAGACCTGGTGGGCGAAATGGGTGCCGACGATGTGGGTGGTGCGGCCGGCCAGATCGGTGACGCGCGCCTCGATGTTCTTGTGGATCATGTCCGCATCAAGCTCGAAGTCGATCACGTTGACGTCGGTGATCTGCGAGATGTGGCCATCCTGGAACACATAGCCGCAGATCAGGTGGCGCCCGAGGTATTCCATCTTGAAGAAGTGGATGCCGGCCTCGGCCGAGGTCGCGTGGAACCACTTGTAGTGGTAGTTCACGCCCCAATTGCGCGTGCCCCAGTTGTGATCGCGCTGGCCGATGGTGTCGAACTGGCCGATGGTGTCGACCGACCGGTATTTGCTGACCTTGTCGAATTACCGCTGCACGTCGGCGGACAGACCTTCGCAGAAATTGTTGAGGTCGAAGATCGGGATCATGGCCGGGCCAGAGCAGGCCGGGCGCGGTGGGCCACGTTCTCCCGGTTTCCGCCGTTGGCGCAATCTGCAAGAACGTTGGCGCGGTTGGGGGTAGGCGATTGGCGCGGCGTGCAGCATGATGCATGATGAGATCAACGCGCCGCGACGGTGATACGGGGTGCAACCAAAACACAGCGGAAGAGGCAGTGCAATGAGCGAAGTCATGGAACGGCCGGCCGGAGATACGGCCGCAAGCGTCGAGGAATTTGACGTTGTCATCGTCGGGGCGGGGATTTCGGGGATCGGCAGCGCCTATCACCTGCAGCACCAGTGCGCCGGCAAGAGCTTCGTGATCCTGGAGGCGCAGGACGGCTTCGGCGGCACCTGGCGCACGCACCAGTATCCGGGGGTTCGCTCCGACTCCGATCTCTACACCTTTGGGTATCGGTTCAAGCCATGGGAAGGCCCGCCGATCGCCACCGGCGCCGCGATCAACCAGTACCTTGGCGAAGTGATCGCGGAGAACGGGCTGGACCGCTCGATCCGCTATGGCACCCGCGTCAACCGCTGCGAATGGTCCAGCGCGGCCAACAAGTGGACCGTCGAGACTGAAAGCGCCGCGGGCGATCGGCGCACCTTCCGCTGCGCGTTCCTGTGGATGTGCCAGGGCTATTACGATCATGACAACCCGTTCCTGCCCGAATGGCCGGGTGTGGAGAACTTCAAGGGCCGGCTGATCCACGCGCAGAAGTGGGACAAGTCGCTCGATTATGCGGGCAAGCAAGTGGTGGTGATCGGCTCGGGCGCGACCGCCGCAACCGTCATCCCGGCGATGGCGGACGAGGCTGGCCACGTGACCATGCTGCAGCGTTCGCCAACCTATTTCCTGTGCTATCCCAACGTCTGCGAACTGGCCGACCAGCTTCGCGCGATCGAGGTGGACGAGCCGACCATCCACCGCGTGGTGCGCCAGTTCTACATCGCCAACCTGGAAACGATGGAGCGCCGTTCGCGCGAAGAGCCCGACGTGGTGATCGAGGAACTGAAGGCGATGATGCGGCACTATGCCGGCGACGACCTGCAGATCGAGCCGCATTTCAAGCCCAGCTATCGCCCGTGGCAGCAGCGCCTGGCGTTCATTCCCGACGGTGACCTGTTCCGCAAGATCGGCGAGGGCAAGGTTTCGGCGGTGACTGACCAGATCGATCACTTCACGCCCGACGGGATCCAGCTGAAATCCGGCGCGCATCTTCCCGCCGATGTTGTCGTTGCGGCAACCGGCTTCCGCCTGTCGGTGATGGGGCAGATCGATTTCGTGGTGGACGGCGAATCGGTCGACTGGTCCGAGGCCGCGACTTATCGCGGGATGATGTTCACCGGCGTGCCCAACATGGTCTGGGTGTTCGGCTATTTCCGCGCGGCGTGGACGTTGCGGGTCGATCTGGTCGGCGATTTTGTCTGCCGGTTGCTGCAGCGGATGGATGAAAACGGGGTTGGCCGGGTGGAAGTAGCGCTGCCCGATGCGGCGCACAATGCGCCGCTGATGCCGTGGATCGAGGACGACAACTTCAATCCGAACTACCTGATGCGCGACATCGAAAAGCTGCCCAAGCGCGTGGGCGACCTGCCGGAATGGCGGCACACCCAGAACTACTGGCGCGAACGCAACGACATTCCGGCAATCGACCTTGGCGGGCCGGAATTCCGCTACAGCTGAGACGGCCGCAATGCGCCTGCCTGTGGGCAGGCGCATCGACCGCAGTTATTGCGGCGTTCCGCCCAGCATGGTGCGGCGATATTCCTGCGCGCTGGTGCCCGACCAGCGCTTGAATGCGCGCGAAAAGCTGGACGGGTCGGCAAACCCGACGGCGAAGGCGATGGTATCGACCGTGGTCTTTTTCTGGGCCAGCAGCTGCCGCGCCTTGCGATAGCGTGCTGTATCCACCACCGCCGACAGCGTGGTGACTTCATCGGCCAGGCGCCGGTGCAAGGTTCGCTCGGACATGGCCAGCCGGTGGGCGGCATCCTTCAGCGACGGGAACCAGCCATCCTCCAGATCGAGCATGCGGGCCAGTCGCTGCGCTACGGTGACGTTGGAACTGGCGCGTTCAAGCAGGGAATCGCATTTCGAACTGTAGAACGACAGCAGGGTGCGGTCCGCCAGCACAACCGGCGCGTTGACCGCGCCGGGGCGGAATTGCCAGCGGGTTTGCGCCGCGTTGAATTCGACCCGGCAGGGGAAGAACGGGCGGACTTTTTCCCAGTCAGCCGGTGGCGGCGCCGCGACCGCAACCAGTTCGAGCGGGATTGCCGCGCCGATCACGTCCTGCAGCAAAGTCCGGATCGCGCCCAGATCGCGGTGCTGGCTAAAGTCGCGGAAGGTGTCGGTCAGCGCATCGTCGCCTCCGATCAGGGCGCAGGAACCGTTGGGTGCGCTCACGAAGCGATAATCGATCAGCGAATAGGTCAGCGCCTGGTACTTGCACGCGATCGCCAGCGCTTCGCCCAGAGTGCCCGCCGTCATCATGGCGATGCCGAACGAACCGTAGCCGGCAGCGCGATAGCGCAGGCCGATATCGAACCAGAGGTTCGGGCGGTTCGCAGTCGACGCCAGAAATCCCTTCTGCAGCAGCAGTTCTTCCTGCGCGAGAATTTCTACCGCGCCGGCATCCAGTTGCAGCGGCTTGATCCGATTGTAGTCGCAGAACCGGCTCCAGCTGATCCGCAATTCACTGTGCAGCACATCGCGCATGAGGCGCGCGCTCAAGTCCGGCAGCGTCGCCAACAGCGCATCCGTTCTCATCCCGGAGATCCTCGTGTTATCGTTGAGTCACCCTTCCTTGTGCGAGGGCGTTCCGATCAGGTTACGCCGCTATCCCCCCGCCGTCCAGTGCGGCGGCGGGCGGGCCGGGCGGTGGCAGCAACTGCCATGGATTTGGCGTCTCGCGCCATGGCGGCTGCACGTCGCGGGGCGGACATTGGTGCAGCATAGAGAACGGCAGGCTGGCGCAATGCGCGTTGCCGGGATACATCCTTGACCAGCAGGGCTTGACCACCCGGAACGGCTGCAGAATAAAACGGTTTGACCATAAAAAGTGCAGCCAGCGTGCTGAAAGGGAGCAGGATGACACTGACATTGAGCATCAAGGCTCGGGCGGCGCTGGGTGTGATGTTGTCCACCGCACTTGTCGCGGGGGCATCCGCCGGGGGCAAAAAGGGGCCTGATTGGGCGCACCTGCTGTCGGCCGCCGAAAACACCGGCGACTGGGTGACATACGGCGGGGACTATGACGAACAGCGGTTCAGCCGGCTGACTGACGTTTCCGACCAGAACGTCGCCAGCCTGGGCCTCGCCTGGTCATACGAATTCGATACCAACCGGGCGCAGGAAACCACCCCGCTGGTCTACAACGGCGTACTGTATGCAACCACCGCCTGGTCGAAGGTGTTCGCGTTCGACGTGGCGACCGGCAAGCTGCTGTGGAAGTACGATCCGCAAGTCCCGCGTGACCGCGCCAATGCCGGATGCTGCGATGTCGGCAATCGCGGCGCGGCGATCTTTGACGGCAAGATCTATTTCGGCACGTTCGATGGCCGCCTGATCGCGCTGAACGCGAAGACCGGCGCGAAAGTGTGGTCGGTCCAGACCACCGATGTGACGAAGCCTTATACGATCACCGGCGCGCCGCGCGTGGTGAAGGGCAAGGTGCTGATCGGCAACGGCGGCGCCGAACTGGGCGTGCGCGGCTATATCTCCGCCTATGACGCGATCACCGGCAAGAAGGCGTGGCGGTTCTATACCGTGCCCGGCAACCCGGCCAATGGCCCCGACCACGAAGCGTCGGATGCGGTGCTGGGCGAAACGGCGGCAGGCACCTGGAACGGCAAGTTCTGGGAAGCTGGCGGCGGCGGGACAGTGTGGGATTCGATCGTCTACGACAAGGAACTGGACCAGCTTTACATCGGCGTCGGCAACGGCAGCCCGTGGAACCACCGCAAGCGCAGCGACGGCAAGGGCGACAATCTGTTCCTGTCCTCGATCGTCGCGCTCAATCCCGATACCGGCAAGTATATCTGGCATTATCAGGGCACGCCGGCGGAATCGTGGGACTTCACCCATACCCAGACGATCACCTTGACCACGCTGAACATCGGCGGCGCCAAGCGCAAGGTGCTGATGCAGGCGCCGAAGAACGGATTT
>JANLUV010000497.1:0-5286 GCA_031363685.1 Alphaproteobacteria bacterium
ATTGTACCGCTGTAATAATTGTATTAATTTTCCATAACGGAATTGCAATGGCAGCTATTCGTCCACGTGATGACCGGCGAGGCCCGCCCGATCAGCGCCAAAACAACGACAAATCATCGGACGATCTTCTCGCCAGCCCTCAACCGGGTTGCCGCCGTGCTCGGACTATTTCCGCCCGGGCAGCGCAAACGCGACCAGCACATTCTTTTCGTTGCTGGCCAGCGCCGCACTTCCGCCGGCCGCGATCACCACGTATTGCCGGCCGTCGGCGCCGACGTAGCTCATCGGATTGGCATTGGCGTTGGCCGGCAAGTCGGCCTGCCACAGGAACCGGCCGGTGCGCGTTTCAAAGGCATGAATCCGCCGGTCGGGGGTGGAGGCGATGAACGTGAGCCCGCCCGCCGTGGTCATCGATCCGCCCACGGTCGGCAGCCCGAAGGCCAGCGGCAGGTGCGAGGATGTGCCCAGTGGCCCCATCCGGTCGGCGGTGCCCAGCGGGCGCTGCCACAGCACGCGGCGGGAGGCGAGATCGACCGCCGTCAGCTGCCCGAACGGCGGCTGGATGCACGGCACCTGCAGCGGCGAAATCAGCACGCCGTTGAGCACCGCATAGCGCGCGCCCACTTGGGGCACGCCTGCGCGCACCGCTTCTGGGGAGCTGTTAACCCCCGGCCCCGCCGGCATCATCCCGCGCTTGCGCGCATCCTCCGGCGTGATCAGGCGCGACTTGGTCGGCACGCGGTTGGAGTTGACGATCATGATCCCGTGGTCGCGATCGATCGAAACGCTGCCCCAATTCACCCCGCCGGCAAAGCCCGGATACTGGATCGAACCCTTAAGCGAGGGCGGCGTGTAGCGGCCTTCGTAGCGATGCCGGCGGAACTCGATCCGGCAATAGAGCTGGTCGAACGGGGTCAGGCCCCACATCAACCGCTCGGTCAGCAGCCCGCCCGCAAAGTCGGGCATGCCGGGCGAAAACGGCTGGGTTGGCGCGCCACGTTCGCCGGGGGCGAACCCGCCGGGCACGGCCCGTTCAACGACCGGACTGATCGGCTTGCCGGTGCGCCGGTCAAGCACGAAGGTCTCGCCGGTCTTGCTGATGCTGATCAGTGCAGGCACCTTCTGGCCGCCCACCGGAACGTCGGTCAGGACCGGCTGGCTGGCGATGTCGTAATCCCAGATGTCATGGTGGACGGTCTGGAACATCCAGCGCACCTGCCCGGTCTTGTTATCGAGCGCGAGGATCGCGTTGGAGAACTTCTCTCCGCCCGGGGTCCGTTCACCGCCGTAATAGTCCGGCGTGGCGACACCCAGCGGCACGTAGATAAGGCCCAGTTGCTCATCCGTGCTGGAAACCGACCAACTGTTGGGCGTACCGGATTCGTAGAACTGGCCATCCGGCAACGGTGCGGTCTGATCGGGACGAGCCGGATCGAACGCCCAGACCGACGCGCCGGTCTTGAGGTCATAGGCGCGGATCACGCCGGACGGCTGGCGCAGCTTCTGGCCATCGAACCCGTAGGACCCGATCATCACGACGTTGCCCGACACCGTCGGCGCGGCCGTATAGTAGTAATAAGCCTTATAATGCGGAGCGATGTTGCGGCGCATGTCGATTGCGCCATTTGTGCCGAAATCGGTGCACGGCCGGCCGGTATCGGCATCGACGGCCAGCAGCCGCGCATCGATCGTCCCGGTGTAGAGCCGACGGACGCAAGCCGGAGCGGCCGAATCCGGCGCAGTGACAGCGGCCGGAGCAGACTTAACCATACCACGCGCGGACAAGTCGGCATAGGCAATGCCGCGGCAGTTGGCGAATGCCACACCCTGGTCATCGGTCTGCGGATCGTGGCGCCAGATTTCCTTGCCGGTGACCGCATCAAGCGCGAACAGCACGTTGTGCGGGGTGCAGCCGTAAAGCGTGTTGCCGATCTTGAGCGGGGTGACCTCGAACGCCAGCGCCTGCGCGCCGCCCTCGCGCGGCTTGGCGCCGGACTGGTAAGTCCACGCGATCTCCAGCCCGCTGACATTGGCGGGGGTGATCTGCGCGGCGGGGGTGAAGCGCTGTCCGCCCTGATCGCTGCCCCACGCGGTCCACTCGGTCGGCGTGCCCGGTACCGGCGAACCCGCCGCACCGCCGCCAACCGGTCCGCCCGGCTGGACGATCATGATCCCGGCCACCACCGCGACCGCAAGGCCGAGCACGCCGACCAGCGCCGTCCCTGCGGTGCGGACATAACGCGCACAGCCGAGGTGCCGCACCACCGCCGGGAGCAGGAACACGAGGCCCAGCCCGGTGAGGAAGCCGACCCGCGGGACCAGCGCCCAGCCATTGCCGCCCGTCTCCCACAGCGCCCAGATCCAGGTGATGATCAGCACGGCCAGGTAGAGCCATGCCGCACTGGCCCGGCCGCGCCACAACAGCACGGCAACCGCAGCAAGCGCCGCGCCGGCCAGGGCGTAATACGCCGAACCGCCGAGCGTGAGCAGCTTCGCGCCGCCAGCCAGCAGCCCCGCGCCGCATACGAACAAGGCTGCCGCAACCGCCATCACAAGCGGTCCCGGGGTCCGCCGCAGCGTGTTAGTCCCTGACATGCATCTCTCCACCGGACCCCATCGGCTCGCGCGGCCGGTCCTTAAACCGGAAAGTGCCGAAAAAACGTCGCCGTTACAAGGCTGCCACGGCAAATGCCGCGCCAGACTGGGGCTAACCCATCACCTAAGGCATAGCAACCTATTGAAAATACTAATTTATAATTTTACGATATAGGGCATACGGGCAGCCATCGCGGGCGATTTAGCCGGTCAGCGACCCGCAGGATCGCGCCACAAACTTCCGTCGACAACATCCAATTCATCCGATAATAATTCGGAAAAATCGAGTGCGGCGAATCCTTGTGCCCGCCGGGACGAGGCGCGTTATACCGCAGCCACACGAAGCGAATTGAGGAAGCGCATGTCTGTGAAACTGATCGATCCGTTGACCCTGCCTTGCGGTGTCACGCTGAAAAACCGGATCGCCAAGGCCGCGATGACCGAAGGCATCGGCACCGCGCTCAACCAGGCCACCGAGGAACACGCCCGGCTCTATGGCCGCTGGGCGGATGGCGGGGCAGGCTTGCTGCTGACCGGCAATGTCCAGGTCGATCGGCGCTTCCTCGAGCGACCGGGCAATGTCGCAATCGATGGTAACGGCGGGCTCGAAGCGCTGGCCGCGTATGCTGCCACGGGCAAGCAGCACGACGCCCAGATCTGGATGCAGATCAACCACCCTGGCCGCCAGGCCGGCGTGGGTCTGGAAAAGTTCGTCGCGCCTTCCGCGATCGGGCTTGGCAACGTGCCGGACGCGGTCCGCCCGCTTGAGGACGCGGAAATCGTGGAGATCCGTGATCGCTTCGTCCACGTCGCGCGCGTGGCGCAGCAAACCGGGTTCACCGGCGTGCAGGTCCATGCCGCGCACGGCTATCTTCTCTCGCAGTTCCTCAGCCCGCTGACCAACCTGCGTGACGACCGGTGGGGCGGCAGCCTTGAGAACCGCGCGCGGCTGCTGCTCGATGTCACGAAGGGCATCCGCGCCGCAGTCGGCGCGGAGTTCCCTGTATCGGTCAAGCTCAACAGCTCCGACTTCCAGAAGGGCGGCCTGACCGAGGACGAATCCTGCGAGGTCGTACGCTGGTTGTGCGATGCCGGGCTCGACCTCCTCGAGATTTCGGGCGGCAACTACGAATCGCAGATCATGGTCGGGCGCAACGAGGACGGCACGCAGCTGAGCCGCACCAAGACGGCATCGACCATTGCCCGCGAAGCCTATTTCCTCGATTTCGCCACGCGCCTGCGTCCGCTGGTCAGCGTGCCGCTGATGGTCACTGGCGGTTTCCGCACCCGCAGCGCGATGGAAAGCGCGCTGGCGGCCGGCGAACTTGACGTCGTCGGGCTGGCCCGCCCGCTGTGTCTCGATCCGGACCTGGCCAACAAGCTGCTGGCCAGCGAAATCGATCAGCTGCCCTCACCCGATGACACGGCACCGATCGATGCCGAAACCGGGATCGCGTTCTATTTCAACCAGATCCGCAAGCTTGCCGCGGGCGAGGATGCCGACGTCGAGATCGACTGGCAGGAGCAGGTCCGGCGCCACGAAGCGTTCGACGACGCGGCGGCCGAACGGTACCAGGCGTCAGCCTGAATGCGCCGTTGCGGAGCGGGGTAACCGCATCCGCTCCGTTTTAGCAATTGTTTCCCGGGGAGAGAGAACCATGACAACGCCACCACTGGTGGACTTCACCGGCCGGCACATCGCCGTCGTGGGTGCAGCCGGAGACATCGGCACGGCGATCGTCAGCCTGCTGCTGGCGCTGGGCGGCCGGGTCACCGCGATTGATCGCGATCCGGTCACGCTCGCTGCGCTGGAAGCCCTGCCGGGCGCTTCGGCCGCAACGCTGGCGATAGCGGCCGCCGATGTCACCGACGAAGCGCGGATGGCCGAAGTGTTTGCCGCGCTGGGTGCAATTGACGGACTGGTCAACGGCGCGGGCATCGAACATCGCCCGACGCCGATTCCCGAGCTGGATACCGCGATCCTGCGCAAGGTCATGGATGTGAACGTGACCGGGGTGTTCCTGGGCATGAAGTACGGCCTGCCGCTGCTGCGGCGACCCGGCGGCGCGGTCGTCAATTTTGCCAGCACCGCCGGGATCAAGGGCGCTAACGGGATGAGCGCCTATGTCGCCAGCAAGCACGCGGTGATCGGGTTGACCCGCTGCGCCGCGATCGAGTCCGGTCCGGACGGCCTCAGGATCAACGCGATCTGCCCGGGGCCAACCGCAGGCCGGATGATCGATTCGATCATGGGCAGCGAACCGGGCAAGCCTTCGGCAATGGCACAGGAGCGGATGGCCGCTGTCCCCAGCCGCCGTTTTGGCGAGCCCGCCGAGATCGCCAATGTCACCGCGTTCCTGCTTTCGGAGGCGGCCGGGTTCGTCAACGGCGCCTGCTATTCCGTCGACGGTGGGATTTCGGCAATTTGACCAGCCGGTCAATTGACAGTTGGTCGTGCCTCTGCGAAAAATTTTCCGGAACTTGGGAAACACGCGGGCCATCTCCCATTTCGGCCCAAATCGAGGATGCGGACAGATGAAGTTTATCAAAGAAGGAATGCGGTTCGGCCTGTTCTCGGGGCCCTATCACCGCCCCGACCTCAACCCGATCATGGCGTTCCAGCAGGACATGGAAATGATCATCAACCTCGATCGGGTCGGGTTCGATGAAGTCTGGATCGGCGAACACCAC
>JANLUV010000038.1:0-4266 GCA_031363685.1 Alphaproteobacteria bacterium
GGGCGCGCGGTCCGGCTGGGTCCAGCTGACACGCGGATCGGGCGGACCGCCAAAGCCGCCATCGCCGCGCAGCAGCAGCGTCTGGTGCAGGCGGCAATACAGCGCCCCGGTGGCGGCATCGGCGATGGTCCGTTCCAGCACCAGCACCGCGCCGCGCCCCTCGCCCCGGTCAGTCAATGCAATGACCTTGGCCGTGCCGACAACGTCTGCTCCGGTCGGCAGCGGATGCGGGAATTCTGCCCACTGCGCCGCATGGACCAGCTTGCCGAACTCGACGCCGAGCGCGGGATCGCGGATCCACATCCCCGGCGTGCACAGCGTGACGGCAAAGCTGGGCAATACGGCCAGTGCGCGCTCATCCAGAAAGCGCAGGTCGCCCGCGTCAAGCGGATCGGCGCCAAGGCCAAGGCCGAGCGCGTAGAGGATGGCATCGCGCGCAGCATACGTCGCGCACGCGCTCCCGAAATCGTAGCCGAAGATCGCGTCGGGTTGAATCACGCTGCTTTCTCTCCTTGGCCGATGCGGATCAGACCGGATCCCAGGTGAACCAGTCACCCGATTTGTGCAGCGGGTAGAAATCGTTGGTGAACTGCGGAAAGACCCGCTCGGCAATCGTCTCGGGCGTCCAGCCTTCGGCGGTGTGCGCGGTGCGGACCGGGCGTGGCTGCGAGAACAGGTAGATCTCGTTGTTGCGTACACCGAAGATCTGGCCGGTGACATCGGCGGCGGCATCGCTGCACAGCGCCACGCAGAACGGGCCGATCTTGTCCGCATCCAGCTTCTTGAGGCCTTCGACCCGCTTTTGCTGTTCGGGAGTTTCGTTCGGGATCGAACTGACCATCCGGGTCCACGCCCAGGGCGCGACCGCGTTCGAGCGGACGCCGAAGCGCTGCATGTCGATCGCGATCGACTTGGACAGGCCGACGATGCCGAGCTTGGCGGCGGCATAGTTGGCCTGGCCAAAGTTGCCGACCAGCCCGCTCGACGAAGTCATGTGGACGAACGCCCCGCTACCCTGTTCCTTGAAGAACGGCGCGGCGGCGCGGCTGGTGTTGAAGCTGCCCATCAGGTGGACTTCGATCACCGCGCGGAAATCGTCCGGGCCCATCTTGTGGAACACCACATCGCGCAGGTTGCCGGCGTTGTTCACCACCCCGTCGATCCGGCCGAAGGTGTCGACCGCCGCCTTGATCATCCGGCCCGCGCCATCCCAATCGGCGACGCTATCGTGATTGGCGACGGCCTTGCCGCCCAGCGCGCGGATTTCCTCGACGACCTGTTCGGCGGGCGAGGCGGCGTCCTCGCCCTCACCCGCGATCGACACGCCGAGATCGTTGACGACCACCGCCGCGCCGGCTTTCGCCATCGCCAGCGCAATGCCCCGGCCAACGCCGCGCCCGGCCCCGGTGACGAGGACCGCCTTACCTTCCATCATTCCCATGGTCGCGTTCCTTGGTAGTTCTTTGGCCTTGGTAGTTCTTTGGCCTTGGTAGTTCTTTGGCCTTGGTAGCCGTAGCGGTCAGGCTCAGTAGCTCTTGGGAAGCCCGAGCACCTTTTCGGCGATGAAGCTGGAGATGAGCTGTTCGGTGATCGGGGCGAGCCGGGTCAGCGCGGCTTCGCGGTACAGCCGCTCGACATGATATTCCTTGGCGTAGCCGAACCCGCCGTGGGTGGCGACTGCCTGCCAGGTCGCTTCGTGGCAGGCGCGAGCAGCCAGGAACTTGGCCGAGTTCGCCTCGGCGCCGCAGGGCAGCCCGCTATCGTACAGGTGGGCGGCCTTTTCGACCATCAGCCAGGCGCATTCGAGGTACATCCAGCGTTCGGCCAGCGGGTGCTGGATGCCCTGGTTCATGCCGATCGGACGATCGAACACGACCCGGTCCTTGGCGTACTGCACCGCGCGGCGCAGCGCATCGCGGCCGATGCCGATCGCCTCGGCGGCGATCAGGATGCGTTCCGGGTTGAGGCTGTGGAGGATATAGCCGAAGCCCTTCCCTTCCTCGCCGATGCGGTCTTCGTCGGGAATGAACAGGCCGTCGATGAAGATCGCGTTCGAATCGACCGCCTTGCGGCCCATCTTGGGGATCAGGTGGACATCGATCTTGGTGCGATCGAGATCGGTGTAGAAGATGGTGATGCCATCGGTCGGCTTAACGCAGTCCTCGTACTTGGTGGTGCGGGTCAGCAGCATGATCTTGTTGGCGACTTGCGCGGTCGAGGTCCACACCTTCTGGCCGTGGACCACATAGCCGCCCGGCACCTTCTCGGCGAACGTCTTGATCCGGGTGGTGTTGAGGCCGGCGTCGGGCTCGGTAAAGCCGAAGCAGACCTGATCCTCGCCCGCGACAAGCCGGGGAACCCAGCGGGCCTTTTGTTCGTCGGTGCCGTTCACCACGATCGGGTGCGGGCCGAACAGGTTGATGTGGATGGTCGATGCCGCGGCGAACCCGCCGCCGCAAGCGGCGACCACGTTCATCATGGTCATCGCCTCGGTCACGCCAAGGCCCGAACCGCCGTATTCTTCGGGCATGGTGATGCCGAGCCAGCCGCCTTCGGCCATCGCGCGGTGGAATTCGCGCGGGAACTTGCCGTCATCATCGCGGGCCAGCCAGTAATCGTCGCCGAACTGCGAGCAGACGGCGCGAACGCCTTCGCGGATCGCCTGAAGATCGTCTTCGGTAGGCAGGGGGCGGGTAGTGCTCATACGGTCTCTCCAGCGGCGGCGAGCGTTTGTTGCGCGCCCTTGAGGTGGGGAATGTCATACATCTTGCCGTCGATCCCCAGCGTTCCGGCGTCGGGATTGGCCGCGAAAGCATCGACGATTTTCTGCGCTTCGGCCACTTCCTCTTCGGACGGGGTGAAACAGCGGTTGATCGTCTCGACCTGATCGGGATGGATCGCGATGCGGCCCATGAACCCGTCGCGCCGGGCCTTGCGGCAATCCGCCTCCAGCCCTTCAGGATCGCGGAAGTTGGCGTAAAGCGTATCGATCGCGGTAACCCCGGCCGACCCGGCGGCGAACAGGCAGAGCGAGCGGCACAGCTGGAACGGAGCGGACCATTGCCCGTCGGGTTCCTTGTTACCGGTGGCGCCGATGGCGGCGGCAATATCTTCCGCGCCCCAGGTCAGCCCGACCAGGCGCGGGTGCGGCGGGGTGTAGCTGCCGAGGTGGAACATCGCCTGCGGGGTTTCCGTGGCGACAACCGCGATCTTCACCGATCCCGGCGCCATCCCGGCGGCGGCTTCAAGCGGATCGATCGCGGCAGCAATGGCGGCAATATCCTGCGCGCCGTTGGCCTTGGGCACGAGAATGCCGGCAAGGCCCGGACGGACCACGGCGGCCAGATCGCCATCGGTGAGCCCGGTGCCGAGCGGGTTGACCCGCACGAACAGCTTGGCGGAAACTTCGCCGGCGCGATCGATCCACCCGGCCACGGTGCCGCGCGCGGCTTCCTTCATCGACGGGGCGACCGCGTCTTCCAGATCGAGGATCAGCACGTCGGCGGCGGCTTGCCCTTTGGCCCCCGCCGCCTTGACGAACTTCTTCTCGCTGTCACCCGGGACGAACAGGAGCGAACGCAGCTTCATCACGCCGGCTTCTTCAGCATCAGCGCGTTGCGCACGGTGCGGCAGACGATCTCGTCACGCTGGTTGAGGCCGATATGCTCGAACGTGACGATGCCCTGGGTGGGGCGCGACTTGCTTTCGCGCAGTTCCAGCACCTTGGTTTCCGAGCGGAGCGTATCGCCCGAGAACACCGGCTTGGGGAAGGTGGTGTCGGTCATGCCAAGGTTGGCGACCGTGGTGCCGAGCGTGGTGTCCTGCACCGAGAGCCCGATCACCAGCCCGAGCGTGAAGATCGAGTTCATCAACGGCTTGCCGAACTCGGTTTGTGCGCAATAGGCGTGATCAATATGGATCTGCGCCGGATTGTAGGTGAGCGAGGAGAACATGCTGTTCTCGTAATCCAGCACCGTCTTGCGGATTTCGTGCCGGAAGACTTGCCCCACGGTGAACTCATCGAACCAGATACCTGCCACTTGCCCTATCCCCTTACTTCAACCGACCAAGAATCGCGACGGCGGCGACACTGTTGAACGGCGTCCCCCCGAGATTGTGCGTCAGGCCGATATCCACCTTATCACGCTGGCGTTCGCCGGCGCGACCCTGCAACTGATTATAGACTTCATAAGCCATCCGCAGGCCCGATGCACCGACCGGGTGGCCGAAGCATTTGAGCCCGCCATCGAGCTGGCACGGAATCGC
>JANLUV010000062.1:0-1808 GCA_031363685.1 Alphaproteobacteria bacterium
GTCGACCCAGTTCGGTGAGCTTGCGCTCGGCCGCAACGTGCTCGTCGCGTTCATGCCATGGAATGGCTATAATTACGAGGATTCGATCCTCATCTCCGAGCGTATCGTCAAGGACGACGTGTTCACCTCTATCCACATCGAGGAATTTGAGGTCATGGCCCGCGACACCAAGCTCGGGCCGGAAGACATCACCCGCGATATCCCGAACGTCGGCGAGGAAGCACTGCGCAACCTCGACGAGGCGGGCATCGTCTACATCGGCGCCGAAGTGCACCCGGGCGACATCCTGGTCGGCAAGATCACGCCGAAGGGCGAATCGCCGATGACGCCGGAAGAAAAGCTGCTTCGCGCGATCTTCGGCGAAAAGGCCTCGGACGTGCGCGACACCTCGCTCCGCCTGCCCCCGGGCGTGGCCGGCACGATCGTCGAAGTGCGCGTGTTCAACCGCCACGGCATCGAGATCGATGACCGTACCCGCGCGATCCAGAACGAGGAAATCGAACGCCTCGCCAAGGACCGCGAGGACGAGCGCGGCATCCTCAACCGTGCCACCTTCAACCGCCTGCGCGAGATGCTGATCGGCCAGGTCGCTGCGGCGGCGCCGAAGGGCATCAAGAAGGGCACCGACATCACCGAGGACCTGCTCGGCGAAGTCGAACGCTATGAATGGTGGAAGTTCGCCGTGGCCGACGATGCGCGGCAGGCACAGCTCGAGGCGGTCAAGGCCCAGTACGACGAGACCGTCAAGGCGATCCAGGACAAGTTCGAGGATCGCAAGGAAAAGCTGGAGCGCGGCGACGAGCTGGCTCCGGGCGTGCTCAAGATGGTCAAGGTGTTCGTTGCGGTGAAGCGCAAGCTGCAGCCGGGCGACAAGATGGCTGGCCGCCACGGCAACAAGGGTGTCATTTCGCGCATCCTGCCGATCGAGGACATGCCGTTCCTGGCGGACGGCACCCACGTCGATATCGTGCTCAACCCGCTGGGCGTGCCAAGCCGCATGAACGTCGGGCAGATCTTCGAGACTCACCTGGGCTGGGCCGCGCGCGGTCTGGGCCAGCAGATCACCGCCGCGCTGGAGGAATGGCGCATCGCCAATCCCGATCCGGTGGCGGCAGCCCCGCCGACGGCGCTGATCGACAAGCTCAAGGAAATCTATGGCAAGAAGTACGACGCCGAGATCGACAGCCGCTCGACCGACGAGATCGTCGAGATGGCGGGCCTGCTGAAGAACGGCGTGCCGATGGGCACCCCGGTATTCGACGGTGCGCGCGAGGCCGACGTTTCGGCGATGCTGGAGATGGCCGGGCTCGACACGTCGGGCCAGGTCACGCTGTACGATGGCCGGACCGGCGAGGCGTTCGACCGCAAGGTGACCGTCGGCTACATCTACATGTTGAAGCTGCACCACCTTGTCGACGACAAGATCCACGCCCGTTCGATCGGCCCCTACAGCCTCGTCACCCAGCAGCCGCTGGGCGGCAAGGCCCAGTTCGGCGGCCAGCGCTTCGGCGAAATGGAGGTCTGGGCGCTGCAGGCTTATGGCGCGGCCTATACCTTGCAGGAAATGCTGACGGTGAAATCGGACGACGTGGTCGGCCGCACCAAGGTCTACGAGGCGATCGTCAAGGGTGACGACACTTTCGAGGCCGGCATTCCCGAGAGCTTCAACGTGCTCGTCAAGGAAATGCGCTCGCTGGGCCTGAACGTGGAGCTGGTGAACAGCTGACGCGAGTGGCGTGTGGCGGGTGACGAGTGGCGAGATTTCGCCGCGTCACTCGCCACCGCAGACTTCCTCGCCACCAGCCACT
>JANLUV010000139.1:0-1916 GCA_031363685.1 Alphaproteobacteria bacterium
GTGAACCCCGACATCCTCTACTACGCGCTCAGCGCTTTCGGGGCGGGACCCGTCGGTCGCGATCTGCCGGGCTATGATCCGCTTGTCCAGGCATTCTCCGGAATCATGCGGATGAACGGCCACGACGGCGCGCCGCCGGTACGTTGCGCGCCCTCGGTGATCGACCTCGGCACCGGCCAGTGGATTGCTCTGGGCGTGCTGGCAGCCATGCTGGCGAAGGAACGCGGCCAGCCGATCCGCGCAATGGAGACCGCGCTCGTGGACACCGCCTTCAGCCTCGTCGCCTACCAGGCTACGACGGCACGGATGACGGGCCAGCGGCCCAAGCGCGCCGGCTCAGGGAACCCGATCGCTGCTCCGTATGAGGTCTATCCCGCCCGCGATGGTGACTTGATGATTGCAGCACCCAACCAGCGGCTGTGGGAGCGGGTCGCTCAGGCACTGGGGGTATCGGAACTCATTGCGGATCCTCGCTTCCTGACCGTTGCCGATCGCAGCCGTAACAACAACGAGCTGACGGCCAAAATTGCAGCGGCGCTCGCGAACGACGACGTGGCGGTGTGGGTGGGGCGGTTGCGCGCCGCTGGCGTGCCGGTTACCCCTGTTGCCGGGCTGGAGGAGGCGGTGCTTTCTGACGCTACCGTCGAGCGGAGGACCTTTGCTGACTTGGACGGCATTCCGCATGTTCGGCTGCCCTGGATCGCCGATGGCGCGCCCGTGCCCTATGCCCGGCGGGCGCCCAGGCTCGGTGAACACACCACTGAGATCCTGCGAGAATGCGGCTTCGATGAAGCCACGATCGACACCATGCTGCGCGACGGCGCCGCGGTCGCTGACTCCGCGAATGAGGCCAAACGATGAGCGCCGCGAGCGGAGCGCCGCTGCGCGTGGTCGAAATCAGCAGCGGTATCGCCGGGGGCTATTGCGGATGGCTGTTGCAACAGATGGGCGCTGAGGTGGTTCGCATCGGCACCTTGCCGACCGTGGTTGACGGCGTTGATCAGATCGCGCTGGCACTGGCGTATTATGCAGCCGACAAGCAGGCGACGTCGCCTGAGGATGCGGCCGACGCGGTCGCCAGCGCTGACCTCGTTATCACTGATGATGCCGCGCGATTCGCCGTGCTGACCGGCCGCTCGATTGCCGAAACCGCAACCGCTCAACCCAGTACGGTCTTTGGCGTCACATCCGTTTTCGGGCTGACTGGGCCACTGGCGGACGTGCCCGCAGTGGCAATCGACGCGCAAGCCGAAGCCGGCGTGGCCTGGGCGCTCGGAGAGCCGGATCGCCCGCCGCTCGCCATCCCCCCCGGCGTGCTGGAATGCCAGGCCGGCGCGCATCTCGCCGCCGCTTGCCTGATGGCGCGGCTGGCGGGACCCGCGCCCGATGGCGGACGGATCGTCGACATCGCGCTGAACGACGTGCTGGCGCATTATGTCGGGGTCAATTGCCGCTTCTATATCCATCACGGCATGAGTTGGCGACGCGCGGGCAGGCGGGCATCCGATTCGGGCGGCGCCTATCCCTTTGTCATCCTGCCGTGCGCCGACGGTGCCGTATGCCTTTCGGGCAGGACTCGCCCCGAGTGGGAGCGCTTTGTCGAGGCAATGGGTTCTCCCGCTTGGTCTAAAGAGCCGCGCTACCAAAAGCTGCGCGCGATGGGCCAACAATATCCGGAGGAAGTCGACGCATTGATAGCGCCGTGGCTGGCCGCGCGCACCAAGGCAGAGATTGAAGAGATCGCCGATCGTTTCCGTCTGACTATCGCGCCGCTGCGCAATCTGGCCGACGTGGTTGCGACCCCGCAGCTGGCGGAGCGCGGTTTCCTGCGTCCGTGGACTATGGATGGTCGCAAGCTGCTCGGCCCTGGCTTGCCGTTTCGGGTGGCGGATGCGCGCGGCGTTGCGCAAGCGCCG
>JANLUV010000212.1:0-8161 GCA_031363685.1 Alphaproteobacteria bacterium
GGGCTACGGGTTCTGAGCTCATGGTCCTCTCCTCTGGACAGTTGGCGGTTTACATTTGCACGTGAAACAGTCGGGCGGCGCTCAGGCCGAGGCGGTTTCCTCCACCATGGCGTAAAGCGTGGTGCGCCGGACCAGCGGGCGCCCCGCAGTGGCAGCGGCGGCGGCCAGATCGGCGGCGGTGGTTTCCTGGCCGTGGGCGGCGCCGGCAGCGCGGCTGATCGATTCGTTCATCAAGACGCCGCCCAGATCGTTGACCCCGGCAGTGAGGCAGGCGGCGGCACCATCCAGCCCAAGCTTGACCCAGCTGGCCTGGATCGAGCCGATCGCGCCGTGCAGCGCGATCCGCGCGGCGGCGTGCATCAGGATCGTCTCGCGCCAGGTCGGCCCCTTGCGTGCCTGGCCGCGCAGGAACACCGGCGATTGCATGTGGACGAACGGCAGCGGCACGAATTCGGTGAACCCGCCCGTTTCCAGTTGCAGCGCACGGATCGCGGCGATGTGGCGGGCCTGATGGAGCGGGGTTTCGACATGGCCGAACATGATCGTCGCGGTGGTGCGCAGGCCCGCCCGGTGCGCGGCGCGGACGACATCGAGCCAGCCCGCTTCGGACAGCTTGTCCGGGCAGAGGATGGCGCGCACCTCGTCGTCGAGAATTTCCGCGGCGGTGCCGGGAAGCGAGCCCAGCCCTTCATCGCGCAGCAACGCCAGATAATCGGGCACCGCCATCCCCAGCGTCGCCGCACCCTGCGCGACTTCGAGCGGGGAGAAGGCGTGGACGTGCATGGCGGGCTGCGCCTGCTTAACCGTGCGCAGGATCTCGCGGTAAGTATCCCCCGTGTAGGACGGGTGGATGCCGCCCTGGAGGCAGACCTCGGTGGCGCCGCGATCCCATGCTTCGGTGACGCGCTGGCTGAGTTCCTCCATCGACAGCACATAGGGCCGGTCGCGCAGCCCGGCTTTGGCCGACGTCTTGGAAAAGGCGCAGAAGCTGCAGCTGAAGGTGCAGATGTTGGTGTAGTTGATGTTGCGGTTGATCACATAGGTCACCGCATCGCCGCAGGTTTCCCGGCGCAGCTGGTCGGCCGCGCGGACCACTTCTTCTGCCTCGGCCCCGCGCGCGATGAGCAGCGCGGCAATGGCGTCTGGGGCAAGGCTTTCGCCTGAAACGGCGCGGGCCAGCGCATCGTCCACCGCGCGGCGGACGAACCCGGCGGGCGCGACTTGCCCGAGCGGCGCAGCGGGGGTGCCGGGTGCAGGCTGATCAAGACCCGGGCTCCACGCGTCGGCCCGGGCCAGCGCTTCGGCATCGGCGAGTTGCACCGCCGCGCTTTTCACGGCGGGATCGAGCCATTCGGCGGGCGCCCGCAGATAGGCCGGATAGACGGTCAGCCGCTCGGTCAGCACGCGGCCTTCGCGCGCGCATTCGGCGGCGAGGTGGGTGATTTCCGGCCACGGCGCTTCGGGGTTGACGTGATCGATGGTCAGCGGGGAAATGCCGCCCCAGTCCGACAGCCCCGCGCCGATCAACGCCGCCGTACGGCCGCCGTTGAGATTGGGCGGCGATTGCACGCCGACGTCCGGCCCCATCACCAGCCGCGCGGCGGAGATGGTCCAGAGCAATTCATCAAGGCTTGGCTCGGGCGCGGCGGCCATTTTCGTACCGCGCTTGGCGCGGAAGTTCTGGATGATCACTTCCTGGATGTGGCCGTGGCGGCGGTGCAGCTCGCGGATCGCCAGCAGCGCATCGATCCGTTCGGCGCGGGTTTCGCCAATCCCGATCAGAAGCCCGGTGGTGAACGGGATGCGGGCGCGGCCGGCAGCGGCGATCGATTCCAGCCGGACTGCCGGATGCTTGTCGGGCGAACCGTGGTGCGGGCCGCCCTTGGCGCCGAGCCGGGCGGCAGTGCTTTCCAGCATCAGGCCCATCGACCCGGCCACGGGCCGCAGCCGCGCATAGTCCGCTGCGGTCAGCACCCCGGCGTTGATGTGCGGGAGCAGCCCGGTTTCTGCCAGCACCCGGCCCGCAATGTCCGCCAGGTAATCGACTGTGGTGGCGTGGCCGAGCGCCGCCAGACCATCACGCGCCGCAGCGTAGCGCAGCTCGGGCTTGTCCCCCAGGGTGAACAGCACCTCGCCGCAGCCCGCACGCACGCCTTCATGGGCCAGCGCCAGCACGTCGTCCGGGGCCATGTAGGCGGCGGCGAGGTTACGCGGCGCGGTGGCAAACGTGCAGTAGTGGCAGACGTCGCGGCACAATTGCGTGAGCGGCACGAACAGCTTGCGCGAATAGGTCAGCAGCAGCGGCTGGGCGGCATCGCGCACGCCCGCCGCCTCGCGCATCAGCGCGGCGAGCGGGGTGTCGAGCAGGTGCTGGGTGAAGGCCGGGTCAGTCATGTTGCTTCCTGCATCTGCCCGGCCCTGATCTGAGCGGAAAGGCACGCGCGGCTGTGGCGCCCGCCCATGACCAGTGCCCGGGCCGCATCCTCGGGCCGGTCAAGGTCTTCGCCGATCGCCGCGCGGTCAAACCGCCGTGCGCCGGGTTCGGCCATGTGGCGGGCGAAGCTGCCCGGCCCGAACGCGAACCGCATGGCGTGCCCGGCGGTCAGCACGATCGCGCCGGTGCCGGCGTCGGTCGCGGACGGGACCACGGTAACCCCGCCCGGTTCGTGCGCCGCGATCAGTGCGGACAAATCATCGGCGCGCAGTTGCGGCAGGTCACCGGGGAGCAGCACCAGCGTCGTTTCCGGCGGCAGCGCCGCTTGCGCGCGTTCAAACGCGGCATTGACCCCGGCGGCGGCTGGTTCGACGATCAGGTGGACCGGCAGACCGGCGGCGATTTCAGGTGTGGGGGTGACGACGTGGACTGCGGCCACGTGCGGACAGGCCCGCGCCGCCTCGACCATGTCGCGCAGCATGGCTGCAGCAAGCGCCGCGCCATCGATCAGCCCGGCGCAGCGCGACTTCGCGCCCGCGCCGCCGCGCACCGCGATAACCACGTCCACGGTCATGCCGCCCACTCCAGCACGGCCCATTCGAGCACAGTACGCGCCAACGCTGCCCGGTCGGCATCGTTGTGCATGACCGTTTGCGCCACCAGCGTGGGACAACCCAGCGCGGCGGCCTGATCCGCGTCGGCGTGATCGATCACCATGCGGGTAACCAGCCCCGCATAATGCTGCGCGATGGCTGCAACATCGGGGGTGATGCCGAGTTCCTGCATCAGCTTAGCGGTCGGCCCCTTGATCGCCCTGCCGCCAACCAGCGGCGACACCGCGATCACCGGCGCGGCGCAGGCGGCAAGCGCGGCGCGCATGCCCGGCACGGCCAGGATCGGAGCGATGCTGAGATAGGGGTTCGACGGGCAGACGATCACCGCGCCCAGATCATCGCGCGCCAATGCCGCCGCCGCATCCGGCGCGATCCGCGCCGCATCGGCCCCGGCAAAGCGCAGGCCCGTCACCACGGGTTCGCACCGCTCGGCCACGAAATAGCGCTGGAATTCGAGTTCACCGGCCGGGGTCGCCACGATAGTGCGAACCGGATCGTCGCTCATCGGGACGATCCGGTGGCCGATCCCCAGCGCCCGGGCCAGCGCGGTGGTTACGGCGGACAGGCTTTCCCCGGCGCGCAGCCGCCGCGTGCGTTCGACATGGGTGGCGAGATCGCGGTCGCCCAGCAGGAACCACTGCTCACCGCCGATCCGGCCAAGCGCGTCCATGAAGTTCCAGCTTTCCCCGGCCAGGCCCCAGCCGCGCACCCGATCGGCCATGCCCGCCAAGGTATAGAGTACCGTGTCGATATCGGGCGAGACGTACAGCCCGAGATGCTCGAAATCGTCGCCGGTGTTGACGATCACGGTCAGCCGTTCGGGCGGCAGCACTTGCGCCAGCCCGAAGGCGAGCTTGGCGCCGCCGACACCGCCGCACAGGGCAACTACATGATTCTCTGGCACATGATTCTCGGGCACGAGGCTCACAGGAACAGGTCCTCCGCGACCGGGCGTAGCAGCGGCCGGATGCCGCCATCTTCGCCACCGACGTCGTCATCGCAATCGTACGTCGCGCCGCGCACCACGGCTACCGGTATTCCTTCAGCCCCTTCGCCGATGACCAGCGAAGCGGCAGCCGCGATCTCGTCGGCGACGCCGATCCGGGTGGCCTGCAGCACGCGGCCGAACAGGTCCGCCTCGCCGCAGCGGTCGCGCACCGGGCGGATGCCGGCACAGCCGATCGCGGTGCCAACCGTGCCCATGCGCCACGCCCGGCCCATGCTGTCGCTGATGATCACCGCAACTTTGCCGCCCAGCCGCGCCCGGATCGCCCGCGCGCTGGCATCAGGATCGCGCGGCCAGAGCAGCAGCTTGCCGTCCGCCACGTTCGAGGCATCGATCCCGGCGTTGGCCAATACGTGGCCCTGCCGGTTGCGCACGACCACCACGCCGCGCTGCACCCGCATTATCGTGGCGGCATCGGCCAGGATCAGCGCGGCGACTTCCGCCGATTTGCCGGACCGCGCCGCAAGCTCTTCCGCCGCCGCCGTCACGGTGACGGCGGCGGGATCGGCCAGCTGGCCTTCCGCCTTGGACACCACTTTCTGCGCCACCACCACCACATCGCCCGCCGCCAGCACAATCCCGGCATCGGCCAGCGCCCGGGCGATCAGCCCCGGCAGGTCATCGTCCGGATGCACCAGCCCGATTCCGGGCACCGGCATGACGGCCAAGGCCGGGCTGGGCGTCACTTGGCCCCGTCTGCCTGCGGTGCGCCATCCATTGGCGTGCCGGTGATCCGGATGCCGCCATGGGCGATCTTGTAGCGGCGGTTGATCTGGATGAGCAGCGAGGTCATCGCCTCGGTCGCCGCCGAGTTGGCCAGCGGCCCGGCATGCCAGCTGCGCAGGCCGATCCGGCCCAGCAATTCGCGCACTTCTGCCACCGCCGCAGCATCATCGCCGCAGACGAGCACGTCGGATTCGATCTCGGCCGCGCTGCCAAGCTTGTCGGCCGCGACATTCTGGAGCGCGGAAACCACGCGCACGCCTTCGCCCAGGATCGCCGCGCCGTCGACCACGGCCGAGCCGCTGGCGGGCAGCTGGACCGTGCCGACCTTGGGCGGGCGCAGCGGAACAGTGGCATCGACCACGATCTTGCCCGCGACGTGCGGTGCGATGGCGCCCAGCGTATCGAGCTGCGCGGCATAGGGCACGGTGACAAAGCAGATCTGCGCCTGCGCCGCCGCATCGGCCAGCCCGGCGCCGGAAATCGTTGCGGCCGGATACTTCTGCCTGACTTCATCCGAAAATTTTTCAGCTTTGGCCGGATCGCGCGAGCCGACGACGACGGCGATCCCGGCTGCTGCCAGCCGCTGCGCCAGGGCACCACCCAAAGCGCCCGTTCCGCCAATGACGGCAATGTCTGACATTCCTGCTCCGACCCGGTTTTGATCATCCGCACTGCGCGGCAATCCTGACAATATGGACAAGCAATAGCGCATCGTCAAACGCGCGCGAGATAGCAAATTGCGAATGCCGGCCATCTGAGCGGATTATTGCCACACCTGCGCGCGTCGGCATATTTCCGAAAATACGCCGGTTTTTGCGCGCTGTTTAGAGTTCCCAATAGAGAGGAGCCCCTCCGATTTGAGTCGGATACCGGCTTCAGTTACAGGCTATCGGCTATACGACCGGTTGTCACACGACTTTCCACCATCGCTACCATCTCGTCCGGGCACCCAAGTACCGGTTCAAGGTGCTTTACGGCGAGGTTCGCCTCCGGGTGCGCGAGATCATCAACGGCGCCCTGGCTCGCGATCAGGTCGATATGTCCGTGGAAATCCCGCGGCATGTCTCGGCCAGCGGCTTCGTCCGCCGGGCCAAGGGCCGGTCGTCGCGCAAAATCCAGCAGGAGTTCGAACATATCCGCAAGCGCCACCGGGGCCAGCGGTTCTGGGGCAGGGGGTACTTCTCCGCCATTTCCGGCAACATCACCGATGACATCATTGTGCGTTATCTCGACCGGCATTCCCACAAGGATGGCTTCAGCCGCTCCCCCTGATCCTACCGGCCTTGGCCGGTCGGTCATTCAGAGCCTGCGAACCTGACGCAGACTGAACCACCGATTCACGCATGCAAGGGGGATAGACGCCCGATAGTTGCTACAGGGTGCATATAGAAGGCCGACTCGGAAGAGCCCAGGGAGATTCCGGCGATGGCCGATCAATGCTGCGCCTCCGCTGGTGGCAGCGAAACCACCCTGAATGATGTGCGGTGGCGGCGCATCCTGTGGATTGCGCTGAGCCTCAATGGCGTGATGTTTCTGGTTGAGGGCGGCGCTGGTTTTGCGGCAGATTCGCGCTCGCTTCAGGCCGATGCGCTTGACTTTCTCGGCGATGCCGCAAATTACGCAATCAGCCTGGGCGTTGCCGGGATGGCGCTCGCTTGGCGAGCGCGGGCGGCACTGGCCAAGGGCATTACCATCTTGCTGTTCGGGTTTGGCATTCTTGCAGTCGCGCTGTGGGGACTGGTGCATGGCAGCAATCCCCAACCTCTGGCGATGTCGGTGATCGGAACGCTCGCCTTGCTGGTCAATGTAACGGTGGCACTGATGCTTTACCGCTACCGGACGGGCGATGCGAACATGCGCTCGGTGTGGATCTGCTCGCGCAATGACGCGGTCAACAATCTGCTGGTGATCGGTGCCGGCCTGCTGGTGCTGTGGACGCGAAGCGGCCTACCGGACCTCATTGTCGCTCTGGTCATGGCAGGACTCGGGATCAGCGGCGGTTGGCAAATCGTCATGCAGGCTAGGCGGGAACTGGGTGCATCGGCGCCAATCCGGCAGCAGCAACTATAGTGACCAGCTTGCGGCAAGCCCATGCACAGGAAACCGCAAGTTACCGGGAAGCACGACGCATCAATGACGCGGCGATGGCGTGGTGTGCGCTCGAACGCGCGCATATCCTTTCGCAGCCAGTCCTTTCGATTCACATGGCAACGCATTTCGAGATGCTCAAATATGCGGTGATGAGGCACGATGGCCGGGAATTCCTTGGTCAGATGGTTCGCCTTGTGTTCGCGCCATTCGGATCGCTGACCGGGCGCATCCCTTACGGCAATACCGGTCGCGCCAATGTCAGTGCTTTCAAGGCCATGCCGATTTCCAAAGAGCTGCAGGCCATTCTTGACAGCGTGGAATCATGAGGATGCAATTGCCCACTGGCTATCGGCCTGCTATCCGGCGGCCCATGCGGGGTGCCCTTATCCGGTTCATGGTTGTGCTGTCGGTCTTGCTGGCCGGCGTGCACGAACCTGTCCTTGCGCATGATGGCGGCGGGATTACCGCAGCAAGCCATCATCACGACCATGCGCAATCTGAAGACCGCTTGGACCAGCAACAAGGTCCGCCCGGCGCTGTGGGCAATGAGGCGTTGCATCACCATCATTGCCAGGTCGGGCTTGCCGGAGCTCCGGCAGAGCTGGCGATTGCCGCGTTGCAGGGCTGTGCGGTTTTTCCGCCGGTACGGGACCGGCCGCTCGCATCGCTTGCGACAGCCCCGCCGCTGGAACCGCCACTCGTCTGAACTGAATCCTTGTTGCCGGATGGTTTTTGACCGCCGGCAGCCTGTGCGTCCGGTTCAGGAGAGATTCTCATGCATTTCAAATTGCGCGCTGCCGTCATGGCAGGAGCGCTGGCGGTAACCAGTCCGCCCGTTCTGGCTGAGCCCATCACGCTAGACGAAGCCATCCGCCGCGCCAGCGAGGCCGCGCCGCTGCTTCAGGCAGGTGAAGCGGCGATTTCAGCGGCCCAGGCAGGCGCCCGTCAGGCCGCCGTGCGGCCCAATCCGTCGATTGCGGTGGAGGGCGAGAATCTCGTCGGCACCGGGCCTTACGATGTGCTGCGCCAGTCCGAAGTCAGCGTCACCTATAGCCAGCCCTTTGAGCGGGGCGGCAAGCGGGAGGCGCGAATTGCGCTGGCTCAGCAGGACATTGGCGTGGCGCAGGCCAGAGCCCGTATTGTCGGGCTCGATCTCGCCGCCGCCGTCCAGCGCGCCTATATCGATGTTCTGGTCGCCGATGTTGCGGCCCGGATCAGCGAGGAGCGACTGGACACTGAGATCGAGATTCAGCGCGAGGCGGTGCGGCGGGTGCGCGGATACAAGGACCC
>JANLUV010000247.1:0-2671 GCA_031363685.1 Alphaproteobacteria bacterium
CCATAGAATCGCAAGCGGGGCCAATGTCGTGAAGGTGCGGCATCCAAGTTATGGCGGACAAGCCGAATTCTCGCGGCAGATTCGAGAACTCTATGGCGTGGAGGTGCCCACCCTATGAGGTGGGCGCGGCGAAGGGGCGCCTGTCGCCGGTCAGCTGGATTTCTCCGTGCTGCGCAGCGTCACCGCCAGCGCGCCCGTCACAGCCGCCGCCAGCATCGTGTACAGGCTCATGATGACGGAAGCCTGCGCGATGTCGCCGCTGCGCCACGCCCATCCGCCGGTATCGGTGACCACCCTTGTCACCGGATCCGCGAGCAGGAGCAGCGGATATTGCAGCGCCATCGCCGCCCAGAATCCCGCAGCCTCATACCAGTTTGACAGGCTGGCGCCGGCCTGCGGCCCGTTCGCCTTCGCCAGATAGACGGTCCAGCACTGGATGATCGTCCAGGTGCACAGGAACCAGCCAAGATAATTGGACAGCGGAACGCCGTAATAGGCCCCGCTGTGCGCGTAGATCCAGCTCCTGGCAATCGTGGCGCCGATCGGATCGGAGCAGATGTTCCATCCCACGGTAATAAAGGCGCCGACGATCGGCACCCCCACTTGGCGCAAGCGCTGGTGAGCAGCGCCCGGTTCGCCAAGGATCATCACCGCCAGCGTCCAGCCGATATAGCAGACGCTGAAAAAGATCGGCCCGACGATGATCGGGACCTGGAACAGCCACGGGCCGGATGCGGCGGTATGGACATAGGAGCCGAATGGAAACCCGGTCGAGATGCTCAGGTTTTCATAGATATTGGCAATTACGGCGGCGGATACGAACAGGATGCCGGTTTGCCGCAAACCAAGCCGCCGGGCGCTGTGGATCAGGCAAAAGGCGACCAGCATGGCAACGGCCAGAAACGGTGCCGCTTTCGCAACGCTGGCCGTGGGCAACAATATCGTGATCGCCGTAAACACGATCCAGAGCATCAATGCGCCCACCGATGCCGCTTGCGCGCGCTTTCCACCAAGCATGGCAGCTTCCCCCGTTTCATGGCCAGCGGATACATTCCGTCTGGCGTTTATGCAGGCTGCGCCAATGGCTGGATTGACGCAAGCCCCGATGGGTTGCGGCGGCGGCGCGCGTACCGTGCGGTTTCACGGCGTCCGTCCGGTCGCAGCGCCGGGGCGTGTTCCGCCCGGCCGAATCGATCTGATATCTGATCTGTCCCCAGTTCATTGCGCGGTCTTTCCCATTGCGCGCTGCAAAAATTTCCCTGCCTCAGCAATGATTTAGGGGTCTGTAGGAAATTTTTTGTTCCACCCTTGTTCTACAAGAACAAATTAGATACAAACGGCGCAACGGTTGACCTTCCCGGTCAGCGCCAACTAGGCAAGGAAACGTGGCATGGCTGCACAGTTGAAGCTGATCCAGGAAGGCAAAGACAAAGGCATGGACCGTCAGAAAGCGCTCGAAGCAGCGCTCGCACAGATTGATCGCGCCTTCGGCAAGGGCAGCGCGATGAAGCTCGGCTCGAAGGAGACGATGCAGGTCGAAACGATCTCCAGCGGCTCGCTCGGGCTCGATATCGCGCTCGGCGTCGGCGGATTGCCGCGCGGCCGCGTGATCGAAATCTACGGGCCGGAAAGCTCGGGGAAAACCACGCTGGCGCTGCACGTCATCGCCGAAGCGCAGAAGGGCGGCGGCACCGCGGCATTCATCGATGCCGAACACGCGCTCGATCCGGGCTATGCCAAGAAGCTGGGCGTCAACATCGATGAACTGATCGTCTCGCAGCCCGATACCGGCGAACAGGCGCTGGAAATCGTCGATACCCTCGTCCGCTCGAACGCGATCGATGTGCTGGTGATCGATTCGGTCGCCGCGCTGGTCCCCCGGGCCGAGATCGAGGTTGAGAGGGGCGATAGCCACGTCGGCCTGCAGGCCCGGCTGATGAGCCAGTCGCTGCGCAAGCTGACCGGTTCGATCAGCCGCTCGCGCTGCATGGTGATCTTCATCAACCAGCTGCGCATGAAGATCGGCGTGATGTACGGCAATCCGGAAACCACCACCGGCGGCAACGCGCTCAAGTTCTATGCTTCGGTCCGGCTCGATATCCGCCGCACCGGCCAGATCAAGGATCGCGACGAAATCGTCGGCAACGCCACCCGCGTGAAGGTCGTCAAGAACAAGGTCGCCCCGCCGTTCAAGCAGGTCGAATTCGATATCATGTACGGCGAAGGCATTTCGAAGATCGGGGAAATCCTCGATCTCGGGGTCAAGGCCGGCCTCGTCGAAAAGTCGGGCGCATGGTTCAGCTACGATAGCATCCGCGTCGGGCAGGGCCGTGAAAACGCCAAGACGTTTCTCAAGGAAAACCCGGAAGTTTGTGACCGACTGGAAGCCGCCATTCGCGGCCGCACCGATGGTCTCGCCGGGGAGATGATGGCAGGTCCGGACGCGGACGACGACATCTGACCCCCGAAGGAGCGGACGAAGCCACGACCAGGCTTCTTATGTTCGGAACAGCAGGACCGGCGCGAAGGCATCTCCCCTTCGCGCCGGTCTTTGCTTGTATAGGTACATATTTCCAATATGTTACTGCACCATATCAAACTAGTATTCTTGACTCGAAAAATCCCCGAGCTAAGGGTGATTATATCTTAGGGGGATAAAAATGAAAAACCT
>JANLUV010000274.1:0-2691 GCA_031363685.1 Alphaproteobacteria bacterium
AGCGCGGTGCCGCGCATTTCGATCCACACCGAAGGCGCGGCGGCCGAACTCAACGCCAAGCCGATCGTCGCTGCCGTGCTGGCCGGGTTCATGCGGGTGCAGTCGGATACGGTGAACATGGTCAACGCCCCGTTCCTCGCCAAGGAGCGCGGCATGGAGATCCGCGAAGTCCGCACCGAAAAGGCCGGCGATTACCACACCCTGGTGCGCGTGTCGGTCAAGACCGACGCGGGCGAACGCTCGGTCGCCGGCACGCTGTTCAGCAACGCCGAACCGCGTCTGGTCGAACTGCTGGGGATCAAGGTCGAAGCCGAGCTCGCTGGCCACATGCTCTATGTGGTGAACGAGGACGCGCCCGGCTTCATCGGCCGCATCGGCACGCTGCTGGGCGAAAACCGGATCAACATCGGGACCTTCAACCTCGGCCGCCGCTCGGCCGGGGGCGAGGCGGTGCTGCTGCTCTCGCTCGACAGCCCGATCCCGGCCGATGTGCTCGAACAGGCCCGCAAGCTGCCCGGCGTGAAGACGGTCAAGGCACTCGCGTTCTAATATCCTCCCCCTTGGGGGAGGGGGACCGGCGCAGCCGGGGGAGGGGACTTCTCGGCCCGGCACGCCCTTTAATCGGCGCACCCGGCCGGCCCAGCCCCCTCCGTCAGCCGCTGTGCGGCTGCCACCTCCCCGCTGGCGGGGAGGAAGCTTGGCTTTTCCGCGCCAGCCGCTAAAGCCCGGCCCATCATGCACCACACCGATCGCGATCTGCTGCCCGAAGGGCTCGAGGACCGGCTCCCGGCGACCACGCCCGCTGCCACCCGCGTCACCCGCGCCATCATGGATGCGATGGACGGCCACGGGTATGACCGGGTCCAGCCGCCGACGATCGAGTTCGAAAAATCGATGGCCAGCCGCATGGCCGGGGTCCAGCCGCGGCGGATGTTCCGCTTTGTCGATCCGGTCAGCTTGCGGATGATGGCGATCCGCTCCGACATCACCGTACAGGTCGGCCGCCTTGCCGCCACCGGCCTGGCCGCCGCCGCGCGGCCGTTGCGGCTGTGCTATTCGGGCCAGGTGCTGACGATCAAGGGGGACGGGCTCGATCCCGCGCGCGAACGGCTCCAGCTTGGCGCGGAACTGATCGGCACCGACAGCGTTGCCGCCGCCGGCGAAATCGTCATCCTCGCGATCGAAGCGCTGCGGGCCGCCGGGGCCAGGGGCATTTCGGTCGATTTCACCCTGCCCGATCTGGTCGATACCCTTGCCGCCAAGGCCCTGCCGCTCGCTCCTGAAACCGTCGAAGCGGTCCGCCGCGAACTGGATGCCAAGGATGCCGGCGGCCTCGTCGCCGTGGGCGGCGCCGATTACCTGCCGCTGCTCACCGCGATCGGGCCGTTCGATACCGCGATCGAGCGGCTGGCCGCGCTGGATGCCGCCAATGAACAGGGCGGCGGCGCCCTTGCCAGCCGCATCGCCGCCTTGCGCGAAATCGCGGCCCGTGTCGGCACCGCCGCGCGCGTCACGCTCGATCCGTCGGAACGCCACGGGTTCGAATACCAGTCATGGTTCGGCTTCACCCTCTATGCCGAAGGGCTGCGCGGCGCGCTGGGCCGGGGCGGAACCTACCCGATCCTGCGCGACCATGACGGAAGCGAACCCGCCACCGGCTTCTCGCTCTATCCCGATCCGCTGATCGATGCCCTCGCCGCCGCCGAAGCTGCGCCCGATACGCTGTTCCTGCCGCTCGGCCACGACGCCGAAATCGCCGCGCGCCTGCGCGAAATCGGCTGGCGCACGGTGGCGGCGCTGGCCGCTACGGATGACGCCAGGGCGCTCGGCTGCACCCACCGGCTAAACGGCAAGGATGCGGTGCGGATTTAACGCCACTGCCAGCAGTCCAATCTCCCCTCCCCGCCGGGGATGGGCCGGGGGTGGGCCGGCAACGGCAGCGACCGCGCTTGCCCTTCGTCCCGCACTCCCCTAGGGCGCGCGCGCAACTTCAATCTGTAAAGAAAGAGCGTAAGCCTTGGCGAACGTCACCGTGATCGGCGCCCAGTGGGGCGATGAAGGCAAAGGCAAGATCGTCGATTGGCTGGCCAGCCGCGCCGATGCCGTCGTGCGGTTCCAGGGCGGCCACAACGCCGGGCACACGCTGGTGGTGGGCGATCAGGTCTACAAGCTGTCGCTGCTGCCGTCGGGTATCGTCACCGGCACGCTGTCGATCATCGGCAACGGCGTGGTGCTCGATCCGTGGGCGCTGCAGGCGGAAATCGCCAGGCTCGAATCGCAGGGCGTTTCGATCACCACCGAAAACTTCGCGATTGCCGATAATTGCCCGCTGATCCTGCCGCTGCACCGCGATCTGGATGGCCTGCGCGAAACGGCCGCCGGCGCCGGCAAGATCGGCACCACCGGGCGCGGCATTGGCCCGGCTTATGAAGACAAGGTCGGCCGCCGCGCGATCCGGGTGTGCGATCTGGCGCACCTCGATGCGCTCGATGCCCAGCTTGACCGGCTTTGCGCGCACCACGATGCCTTGCGCGCCGGGTTCGGCCAGCCGCCGGTCGATCGCGAGGCGTTGCGCGAGGCACTGCGCGAGATCGCGCCTTCGGTGCTGCAATACGCCCAGCCGGTGTGGAAGCGGCTCAAGAAAGTGCGCAAGGCCGGCGCACGGGTGCTGTTCGAGGGCGCACAAGGGGT
>JANLUV010000315.1:0-4874 GCA_031363685.1 Alphaproteobacteria bacterium
CTTCAAAGGCCATGAACAGGTGGCCCAGCGCGAGCAGCACGCCGCCATAGATCACCGCCTTGCGCTGCCCCAGCCAGCGATAGGCGATCATCCCGCCCAGCACCGGGGTGATATAGACCAGCGCGGTATAGGCGCCGTAGATCAGGTTGGCCTTGCCGTCGGTGAACAGCCAGAACTTGGTCAGATACAGCACCAGCAGCGCGCGCATCCCGTAATAGGAAAAGCGCTCCCACATCTCGGCATAGAACAGCACGAACAGGCCGCGCGGATGGCCGACCACTTCCTCGCTCTTGCGCGCCGACAACAGCCCGCCGATCATCAGAACCGCGAACAGGGCCAGCGCGCCGATGGCCGCGATCCAGTCCCCCTCGTTCCACGCCGCGATGTCCTTCACGCCAGTCCTTCCATGTACCGTTCCTCACCCGACCGAATCGCGCGAAACTATCGCGGAAATCTGCGCTGGAAAGCGAAAACCTGTTTCATTTGACCTTTCCCGGCAGGGCCGTCCGGGGCACCGCGCCTTGCGGCACCCTGCCCTAAACGAATGTTGCCTGACTCGCTGTATTATGGCACTGGGTCACCCATGAGTGCCGCTGGCCGCCCGATCTATCTCAAACTGCGCGATCTGATCGCTGCCGCGATTATCGACGGGACTTATCCGGAAGGGGTGATGCTGCCGTCGGTCCGGGCGTTCGCCGCCGGACAAGGGGCCAATCCGCTGACGGTGGCCCGCGCCTACCAGCAGTTCCAGCTTGACGGTCTGGTCGAAGTCCAGCGCGGGGTCGGCATGTACGTCGCCCGGGGGGCCGCCGACCGGCTCCGCCAGGCTGAGCGCAAAGCCTTCATCACCAGCGAGTGGCCGGACGTCCGCGCGCGCATGCTGATGCTTGGCATCGATCCGGCCGAACTGCTCGCAATCACCTGAAATCGTTGCCGTGCGGGCAGCGGGGCTGGCGGTGGCATGGCTTGGCCGCGAGCCTGTCCCGGCACGAGACAGGTATTTCCAATCGTCTGCTCATCCCGATTGCCTAAACTGCGCGCTTCTGGCAGTTTGCAGCGCAGTTGCGGACTCTTTCCCGCAAGCTGAAGGGCTTGCGCGGGATTTGGCATGGGGTTGATGGGGGTCGCTCCGTCTGCGGCATTGCATGGGGGCCGGTTCGCCGGCTGACGGGAGATTGATAATGATCCGTTCTGAATTGCTCGCGGCGCTGGCGAAGGAAAATCCCGAACTCCGGGCCGACGAGGTTGAACGCGTGGTCGATGTATTCTTCGACGAAATCGCGCAGCGGCTGGCACAGGGCGGCCGGGTCGAACTGCGCGGCTTCGGCGCGTTTTCAACGCGCGAACGCGACGCGCGCACGGGCCGCAACCCGCGCACCGGCGATACGGTCGAAGTGCCGGGCAAGCGCGTCCCCTATTTCAAGCCGGGCAAGGAAATACGCCTGCGCCTGAACGCCGAATAATCTGAACACCGAATACCCCGCATCGGGCGCAGGCTGGCAGCATCAAGCGGGCGTTGCGACCGCGGACGCAATCTGCCAAGCCGCGCCCCAGCAGCGATGCTCCGCGCGGACGTGGCGGAATGGTAGACGCAGGGGACTTAAAATCCCTTGAGCTTGCTCGTGCGGGTTCGAGTCCCGCCGTCCGCACCATGAGGGTTTCTGCGGGTTTGCGGGTGTTTCAGGCTGCGCCCCGCAGGTCCTCCGCAGCGCCCGTGTATAATTCTGGTGTAATCGCGTCGGAAAAAGCGGCGTCCAGCTTGTCCAGCGAGCGGTCGATGTGATCGTCGGTCAGGTGCGTGTAGCGCAACCTTCGCCTTGAAATCCGAACTGGACCGCTTCCTTGTAGTCTTCATGCCCGCTTCCTTACGTCGCGGGGAGCTTAGCGTCCTGTCCAGATTTCCCGGACCACCTCAGATGTCCTCCACCACCGGCTCGATCACTGCGGCCTTGATCGATTTGCCCAGCCGCGCTTCGAGAAATGCCCGGCTGATGACCTTGCGCGATTTATCGGCGACGCGGCTGGCGTTGCCGAATTCGCGCGACAGCGGTTGCGGCACGGTGGAGCGCAGATCGGGGCTGGCGCGGGCCGACAGGTTCGCCGCTGCCCGCGCGCGCCGGGCACCGGGCGCCAGCACGCGCGCCACCGTAGCCGTCGATGCGGCGGCACGATTGTTCGGAGCGGGGCGCAAGTCGAGGCCGCGTTCGGTATCGATGATCACCGACGGGACATCGCTGCAGCGCAGGTCATCCAGCGTCCGTTCGTCGTCGAGGACGAACTTCGCCGTCCAGAACGGGTGCTTGAACCAGCTGCCATCCAGCTTGTGGACGAACATTCCCAGTTCAAGATCGGATACGTCGATACGCTTCAGCATCACCCGGTCTGCAGCCCCCCATTCGCAATGGGCAAAACCTAGACCAGCCGGGTTTAGCCCGGCCAAAGCGCGGCGTAAGGGGTAGTGCGGATATGGCGCTTCAGGCGGGACCGGCGCTGAGCGACGGAAGCGGTCAGGCGACGTGGCGAGCCTGTTCGCCGGCCTGCGCATAATAGAGCGCCACCGCCGCCACTTCGAGCGGCATGCTATAGTGAAACCCCTGCACATGGGTGCAACCGGCTTCGCGCACCGGGGCAAGCATCCCCGCCTCGCTGATCCCCTCGGCCACCACTTCGGCGCCAAGGTTGAGCGCCATCGTCACCGCAGCCTCGAACACCGCGCGCGCCACCGGGTCGCGGCCCAGATCGCAGACCAGCGTGCGGTCGAGCTTGAGCCGGTCAAACCGGAAGGCCTTCAACAGGCAGAGCGAAGAATAGCCGGTGCCGAAATCGTCCAGCGCGATGCGAAATCCGGCGCGGCGCAGCAGTTCCAGCGTCAGCAAGGCATGCGCGTCGCGTTCGATCGGCAGCGATTCAGTCACTTCCAGCACCAGCTGTCCGGCGAAAATCCCGTTGCGGCGGCAGCAATCGATCAGGAAGCCGACAAAGCCGTCCTGCTGAAGCTGCATTGCCGACAGGTTGATACTCATCGTCAGGCCGGGCCAGCGTGCGAGGTCGGCCAGTGCCCGCTCGACGATCCAGTGGCCCAGCCGGTCCATCTGCCCGCTGCGCTCGGCGGCCGCGATGAAGCGCAACGGCGGGATTTCGCCGAGTTCCGGGTGATGCCACCGCAGCAGCGCCTCGACCTCGTCCTGCCCCCCAGCGCCTGCGGCGGCCGGGTTCAGCGCCAGGATCGGCTGATAAACCATCCGCAGTTCGTTCTGGACGAGCGCAACCGCCAGATCGCGCTCGAGCGCTCGCTCGATCTGGCGCTCCTCGGCAAGGTTTTCGGCAAAACTGCAAACGCGGTTGCGCCCGCCATGCTTGGCGGCATGCAACGCCAGGTCGGCCTGGTCGAGCAGTTCGCTCACTTCGCAGTGGACCGGACCGCCCGGGGTTTCGGTCACCCCGAGCGAAACCGTCACCGCCACTCCGAATGTTCCGCAGTCGAAAGGCTGGCGCAGCACAGCCAGCAGCCGCGAACCGACCCGCGCGCCGGTATCGCCCTCCGCCAGCGGCAGGCACAGCGCGAACTCGTCGCCGCCGAGCCGAGCCGCGATCGCGTGCGGGCCCAGGGTTTCGATCATCCGGGCGCCGATCTGCCCCACCAGCCGGTCGCCCACCGCGTGGCCATAGTCGTCGTTGACGTGCTTGAAGCGGTCGATGTCGGCCACCGCGATCATGAACCCGCGCTGTCCGGTCTGCGGGCCTGCCGCCAGCCGGCTGGCGGCGCGTTCCAGGAACGCGCGGCGATTGGGCATTCCGGTCGCCGGATCGGTAAACGCCAGGTTTTTCACTGCCTGGGCATGGCGGCGGAAGATTTCCAGCGGTCCCGAGAGCGCCTGCAATTCGCGCAAACGGAAGACTTCCATCGGCACGTCGAGATCGCCGGCGGCCAGGCGCCGCAGCGCGCCGTGCATCCGCCCCAGCGCGGGCAGCGTGTTACGCAGCAGGTCGTAAAGGATCATCCCGACCAGCCCGATCGTCACCGCCCCGACCCCCAGCAGGATCTGCTGCCATTCGTGCACCGACTGGTCGACCCGGGTGCTGGCGATCTCGCGATCATCGCTCACGTCAGTCAGGATCGCGCTGGCGAACACCGCCATCCGCTCGTTACGCTCTTCCAGCGGCGGCGGTAGCCCACGGGCAGCCGGAGGCACTGCCAGAATTGCGCCCACATGCTGGTCGAGATCGGCATAGACGTCCGCCGCAGCGGCGGTTTCGGCTTGCGGCATCCCGCTCAGGCGCAGCGCGTTGACCGCTTCGCCCACCTTGATCGCCGCATCGGTCAGTTCATCCTCGCCGCGCCCATCGCCATTGTATGAGCCGGGCATCAGGGCCAGCCGCGTCGCCAGCCGGAACTGGCCGATGGCCTTGACCAGTTGCTCGGCGTCGTCGGCATTGCCGGTGGCGCGGCGCAGCGACTCGCTTTCGCCGCGCAGTTCGAACGCGCGGCCCTGCGATATGAACTGCACGGCCACCGTGGCAGCCAGAATCAGCAGCAATGCAGCGATCAGGCGGCGCTCGATCGAGCCGAAGACCGACTCAAGCAGCGTTCCCAGCTTAAACTGACGTGTCGGGCGCATGGATATTCCGCTGAACGAGGCCCAAGCTTCCGGAGGAAACCCGCTGCAGTGGCTGCTGTAGGCTCGCGCGGCTTAAAAAAATGTCACCATTGCGGAAGTACTTAGGAACAAGTACTGTCTTATTTACGTTATATAGACTGATTTAGCCGACAATGGCCTTAAACCATCAGCCAAGGCGGAACATCAGCGCCGTGCCGTTAATGCAATAGCGCTTGCCACATTAAGGTTAAACTTCCAAGACAATTTTAGCTATTT
>JANLUV010000359.1:0-8207 GCA_031363685.1 Alphaproteobacteria bacterium
GAAGGCGCGTCCGAAGCGACCCGCGAAAGCTTTCGCCAACGCGTGCTCGAACGCGCGATGGACGATACCGAGGTTGAGATCGAGCTCGAGGACAGCCCCGGCATGGGCATGGGATTGTCTGACTTTGGCCCCGGCATGCCCGGCGGGATCGGCATGATCAACCTGTCGGAAATGATGGGCAAGGCGATGGGCAAGCAGAACCTCAAGCGGCGCAAGCTCAAGGTGCCCGATGCTTGGACCAAGCTGGTCGACGAGGAAGCCGAAAAGCGCATGGACCAGGACGACGTCGCCCGCGTCGCGCTGCACAACGCCGAAACCAACGGCATCGTGTTCCTTGACGAGATTGACAAGATCGCGGTGTCCGATGTGCGCGGCGGATCGGTTTCGCGCGAAGGGGTGCAGCGCGATCTGCTGCCGCTGATCGAGGGCACCACGGTGGCCACCAAGTACGGCCCGATGAAGACCGACCACGTGCTGTTCATCGCCTCGGGCGCGTTCCACCTCGCGAAACCGAGCGACATGCTGCCCGAACTGCAGGGCCGGTTGCCGATCCGGGTCGAACTGCAGGCGCTGACCGAGGAAGACTTTGTGCGCATCCTGGGCGAAACCCGCGCCAACCTGGTTGCGCAATACCGCGCGCTGCTCGCCACTGAACAGGTGACCGTGAACTTCACCCCCGAGGCGATCCGCGCGGTGGCGAAAATCGCGGCGCAAGTGAACGAAAGCATCGAGAACATCGGCGCACGGCGCCTGCAGACGGTGATGGAAAAGCTGCTTGAAGACCTGAGCTTCGAGGCCGAGGACCGCGCCGGCGAAACTGTCACGATCGACGAGGCTTACGTGCACGAGCGGCTGGCGGTGCTGGCCCGCGATACTGACCTGTCGAAGTATATTCTTTAACCCCGATCGGCGGTTGCATCGATCCCGCACAAGCGGCACGAACGGGCGCGAGGAGCAAATCCGCCCATGTCCACCCCGCCCGACGACAAGCCAGTCTACCGCCTGCTGACCGGCAAGGACGACCGCGCCTTCTGCGAGCGCGTGTCGGAAGCGCTGGCGCAGGGCTGGCGGCTCTATGGCTCGCCGTCGATCATTTATGACGGCGGAATGGACTGCATCAAGGTGGCGCAGGCCGTGGTCTGGCACGAGGCTGATGTGGTGAAGTAAGCGCCTGTCGCGGGGGCGTTACTCTGCCGCCTCGATCAGATCCGCCTGCTCGTTCTGCTGGCGTGCCCACATCTCGGCATAAAGCCCGTCGCGCCGCAGTAGCACTGCATGCGTACCGCTTTCGGCCAGCCGGCCCTGATCCAGCACGAAGATCGTATCGGCCTCGGCAATCGTCGACAGGCGGTGCGCGATCGACAGCGAGGTGCGATTTTCCGCCACCGCGTGCAGCGTGGCAAGGATGTCCTGCTCGGTCCGGGTGTCGAGCGCGCTGGTCGCTTCGTCGAGCACCAGGATCGGCGGGTTCTTCACCAGCGTGCGCGCAATCGCCACGCGCTGCTTTTCGCCGCCGGACAGCTTCAACCCGCGTTCGCCAACTTCGGTGGCGAAGCCCTTGGGCAGGCGTTCAATCAGCGGCAGCAGCGCCGCCCCGCGCGCCGCGGCCTCGATATCGGCCGGGCCGGCACCATCGCGGCCATAGGCGATGTTGTAGCCGATGCTCTCGTTGAACAGCACCGAATCCTGCGGGACGATCCCCAGCACCGCGCGCAAACTTGTCTGCGTGACCTGCCGGATATCCTGCCCGTCGATCAGGATGCGGCCCGACTGCGGATCGTAAAAGCGGAACAGCAGCCGCGCGATCGTGCTTTTGCCCGCGCCGGACGGACCAACGATCGCGACCTGATGCCCGGCCGGTACTTCAAAGCTGAGGCCGTGGAGGATCGTGCGATCGGGATCGTACCCGAACACCACGTTGTCGAACACCACCGAGGGTCGGCGCACGATCAGCGCCGGGGCGCCGGGCGCGTCGGCTACTTCTTCCGGCTCGTCCATCAGGTGGAACATCGCGGCCATGTCGATCAGGCCTTGGCGGATCGTGCGATAGACCATCCCCAGCATGTCGAGCGGGCGGAACAACTGGGTCAGGTAGGTCTGGACGAACACCAGCTGGCCAGCGGTATATTCGCCCCTGGCCCAGCCCCACACGGTATAGGCCATCGCCCCGGCCATCAGCAGGTTGACGATCACCGCAGGCGGTGATCGCCCCGGCCATCAGCAGGTTGACGATCACCGCCTGCGCGATGTTGAGCAGGCCCAGGCTGTTCTCGCTTTTCACTGCGGCATCGGCATAGGCCCGGGTGGCCTGCGCATAGCGCGCTTCCTCGCGCGCTTCGGCGCCGAAGTACTTCACCGTCTCGTAATTCAGCAGCGAATCGACCGCGCGGGACAGCGCCTGCCCGTCGAGCCGGTTCATCTTCTCGCGCAGCGCGGTGCGCCATTCGGTGATCGTGCGGGTCACCCAGATATAGGCCACCACCGCCAGCGCGGTCGCACCGACCAGGCCCCAACCGAAGGTGATATAGAAGATCACCGCCACCACCAGCAGCTGCAGAATGGTGGGCGCGATGTTGAACAGCAGGAAATAGAGCATCGTGTCGATGCTTTTGGTCCCGCGCTCGATCACCTTGGTGACCTCGCCGGTCCGCCGGGCCAGGTGGAACCGCAGCGACAGCCGGTGCAGCCGGTGGAACACGTTTTCCGCCAGCGCCCGCGTCGCGTCCTGCCCGACCCGCTCGAACACGATGTTGCGCAAGTTGTCGAAGAACACACTCAGGAAACGCCCCGCCGCGTACGCAAGGACGAACAGCATCGCGAAGGTCAGCACGCGGGGCCCGGTCACCCCCATCGCATCGACTGCCCACTTCAGGGCATAGGGCAACGTCAGTTGCACCGCCGACGATGCCAGGATCAGCAGGCTGGCGACCACGATCCGCCGCCGCAACGCGGGATTTTCGCGCGGCCAGAGATAGGGGAGAAAACGCTGCAGGGTGTCCCAGCCATCGTGGCGGGCATCCGGGGCGTTGCTGGCGGTATCAGGTGGCATGCAACGCCTATGTAGGCGCGATGCAGGAAATGGAAAGGCGCGTGGGTGCAGTGGGTCTAGCGCGGCAGGTCGAACAGGATCTTCCGGCTCGCGAAATCGATCGCCACCCGCTTGAACAACCGCATTTCCCGCATCCCGAGCAGGATCGCCGGCTTCCGGTCCAGCCCGAGGTGCGCGAACGGCGGCGAATCCGCGAAGGCCAGCAGGACATTGGAAATCCGCAGCCCCTGCAGGTTCAGCTCGCGCACATGGCCGATGTCGGCGGTCATTTCCTGTCCGGTCACGCTGCTCAGCGTTGTCTGCGCCAGCGTGGCGGGCTTGCCCAGCGCCCGCTGCAACGCCCGGTTGCCGATCGTCGCGTCGGCCCCGGTATCGACGATCACGTCGACGCGAACACCGTCGATATGGGCGTCGGTCATGATCAGCTGGCCCGATCGCCGCCGCGCCCGGACGACGATTTCAAAGCCGTTATCCCTGCTGATGTTTTTTGGATCGTCGATGGCGATCAGGTTGCGGCGGAAATCGATCACCACGCGCTGGCCCTGCAGGCTGTCGAGCCCGATGATACCGTCGGCGCCGATGTCCTGTGCCTGCAAGACCGGGGCGATCAGTCCGTAATAGCTGCGGCGGCCCAGCCCGATCTCGTCAAGATGGACCGAGCGCACCTGCAGGGTTCCGGCCACGCCCAGCAGCATTACGTCAGCGCCGCCGGGCAAGGCCAGACGGGCGGCGAGTGCGCTGCTGACCACGGTATTCTGCGCGCCGGTATCGAGCAGGAAGCGGAACGATCCTTGCGCGCCGATGCGGACCGGCACAGTCAGCCGCTCGTGCGCGTCATCGCGTGTGGTGACGACATCGGTGGCGGCGGCATCCTGCGCGCTGGCGGCCGTGTGCGCTTGCGGCAGCGCCGCGGACAGAAACAGGACGGCGGCAATGATGGCCATGGCGCGCTCCTTCGTCCGGATGCTCTGCGCCGCTTGGGTAGCGGTCGGCATCCATAACCGGAGAGAGTATCACTGACTGCGCAGTCAGGCCAAGGGAATGAGCGCGGCCTGATCCATCGTCTGCCGCAGCGGAATGTCTGCGACGAAGCGTGCCGGATCGTACGCGCCGGCTTCCCAGCGGTCATACTTCCAGTTGTTCGAGATGCCCTTGAAGTGACGGTACGTGTAGTCCGCCGTAACGCGCTGGTTGGCCTTGGCCCCGAACAGGTTATGGACCGACCAGCTATGGCGCCGATCGTCACACGCGGCGGGAACGACGCACCACTTGGGCGGGCAGACCTCGGTTTCCTGCACATCGCGCAGGGTGAAGTCGCCGTGGCGGCAGTCGGCCACGGTGACGTTGCGCGGCGCGGCACTGGTGATCCACTGCCCGGCGAACTTGATGAACCCGCCGCGCGCCTGTTCGGTCGCAGCGAAGATCGGTCCGGCTTGGCCTGCGCCGACCACCAGTTCGTCGATATCCACATTCAGCACCGAGCGGGCACTGCGCAGATAGCGGAACCGGGCGTGCTGAAGCGATCCGGTCTGGCAATAGTCCGAATCCCACGGGGTTTCGATCCCGTCCACCGCACCGGCCAACCCGCCTTGCGGGCCATACTTGTAGGGCCAATGGACCACTGAGACGATAATGTCCGGAAAGATCACGGCCAGCTGTGCTTCCAGCTCGGCCGCGCCGTAGCGGGTCGAGGCGTTGTCATAGAGCAGTACAGCGTCGGCCCCGTGCAGGCGGGTGTAATAGCCGATCCAGTCGGCGATCCAGCGCACCTCGTTGTCCTTGGACAGGGTGTGCAACACCCGGCGGCCCGCAAAGCGGTGCGACAAGTTGGGCTGGACTGCGATATCCAACCGCCCGAGCGGACCATCGAGGGTAAGTTGCTCGTCGGCGGTGCGCAGCCAGATCTCGCTCGCGTTGATGCGTTCCACCCGCCGGGCGCGCGGCAACAGCGGGCCGAACCGGTTGCGCAACCGCGGCGCGGCGAGCAGCGGCGCAGCGAGGTTGAACAGCGGCGGGCCTTGCAGCACCACGTCGCGGCCGACCCGGTAGACGTCATAGAACAGCGTGTGCCAGTCGAACTGATCGGCATAGCGATCGTTCCGCAGGTGCGGCGGGCGCGGACTTTCGCGTAAGACCGGAGCATCGGCCGGCAGGATAACGGGCGAGAGCATCGCGCTCATCCGTTGACCGGGCGCGGCATGGCGCGGCGCCAGCGCCCGATTTGGACTGTCGATGCCAGCGCCAGAATTTCGCCCAGCGCCGGGTGCCGGGTCAATGCCAGCATGCCGAGCCAACCCAGCCCGCCCAGCACCACCGCGACCAGCAGCGCGCCAAACGTGATGGTCTGCGGCGGTGCCCAGAACACATAGGCCAGGCCAAGCGGGACCACCGCAGCCGTGGTCGCCAGCGCGCTCTTGGCATAGACCGCCAGCAGCGCGCGCACGTCGAACCTGACCAGCCCGTGCATGAACCCGAAGTAGAGACACAGCCATGCCGCGCCGTAGATCAGGCGCGAGGCGGCGGCACCATCAACGCCCCACAGGCAGCCGATTGCCAGCAACGTGACCGAAAGAACGGTATCGATGATGTTGTAGGCCAGCAGGCGATTGAGCTTGCCGAGCAGGACCGGCAGCTCGCTGACCAGCGGCAGCGCAACCAGCATGATCTCGGTCATTGCGATCATCGTCAGCAGCGGCGCGGTGCGCATCCAAGCTTCGCCGTAAAGCAGGCGGACCAGCGGCTCGGCGGCGAGGGCCAGGCCGGCCATGCCCGGCCATACTACCGCCGAATAGCCCGCGCAGACACGCAAATAGGCCGGGCCAAGCGGCTCGCCCCGGTCGCGGATGCGGGCAAAAGCAGGATAGAATACGCTGCCGATCGCGCCGGAGATCAGCATGCGGAACTGGTCGGACAGGCTGACCGCGCGGCTGTAAAGCCCGACTGCACCCAGACTGAGCAGCTTGCCGACAATCAGATCGGGCGAACGCGTGCCGAGCGCGCCGGTCAGGTAAAGCACGCTCGACCGGGCGCCGAAGCCCAGTACCGGGCGTACACCGTCAAGCCGCAGCGGCCACGGCGGGGCGGGGCGCAGGACTTGCGCGATGATCCCGCGGGTCAGACCGGCGGCGAAAGTCGCCCAGGCCAGCGCGAACGCGGAATAACCGGCTGCGGCCAGCGCCACGGCGACGCCGCTTTGCGCCATTGCACCGCCGACATTGATCGCGAAGTGGCCGCGAAACTGCATGGCGCGGGCCATCAGCGCCATCGGCACCACGGCCAGGGGAACGAACAAATAGTTCGCCGCGATGATCAGCAGGATCGGCGCAAGCTGGGGCTGGGCATAAAGCGCGGCGAGGGGGAAGGCGCCTGCCGCGATCAGTCCGGCGATCACCAGCGAGAACAGCAGCGCAACCGAACTGCAGCGGGCAATTTCGCGATGATCGAGCTGCGGCAGGCCCGAAATATAGCGCGACAGGCCGAAGTCCTGGAGGGTCGCAACCAGCAGCGCTGCGGCCAGCCCGATCGAAAACAACCCGACTTCGGCCGGGCTGAGGAACCAGCGTGAGATCACGACAGAGGTTGCGAACTGCAACGCGAACGACAGGTATTGTCCGGCCATCGCCCAGACGGCAGCACCGCGAACGCTCATCGCGGGGGGCTCGCGGTCGCTGGCAGCGGGGGAAGTAGCAGCGGCTGTTTGTTCGAACGTCATGGCGGAACTCAGGCCGCCAGAGTCATGGCCAGAGTCGCCGCCAATCGCGCTGCCCGAACCGGGGAACCGAACCGCACGAGTCGCGCGACCGTCCGCCACATTCCGTTGTGCGGGCCGCCTTCGTGAAGATAGCGCACCAGCAAGTCGAACCCGGCGTCGCCCAATCCGGCTTTTGAATAAAGCAAGCCCGGCGCCACGCGCGCGCGGACTGACCGAGCCATGCCGTCGCGCCCGAACAAGGCGTCGAGTGCATCAAGCGGGGGAAGCGCGATCAGGTTTTCGGTCGGGTCGGGTCGGCCCGCCTTGCGTTCCTCATAAGCAAGTCGTGCAATGGCGGCGCCGACCTGTTGCTCGGTCGCGTGGCGAGTGGAAACCTGCTCGGCATAGTGGCGGTAGCGGATCAATCGTTCGGATATCGAGCACAGCTTCGTCACGCCGGCGAGCCGAAGCCACAGGTCGAGATCCTCGCAGTGTCTGAACGCGGCGTGATAGCCCCCGACCGAGCGCACCAGTTCACGCCGGTACATCACTGCCGGATGACACAGTAGCGGCCAGCCGTGGTCAATTGCGCTAAGGAACGCGTCATGACTATCCGGATGTTCCGGCGCGTCCACGTGATAGGGCGCGCCGTGTTCGTCGATGTCCGCGCTCCAGCTACCGACCACGCCGTAATCAGGATGGTCCGCGAGGAAAGCGATCTGCCGGGCGAACCGTTCGGGCAGGCAGACGTCGTCGGCATCCATCCGCGCCACAAGCGGTGCGCGCGCTTCGGCCAGCAATTGATTCAGGCTGGCCACCAGCCCCCGGTTCTCACGCAGGATCGGCCGAATGCGCGCATCGCGCGAAGCGTAATTCGCGATGATCGCCTGCGTCCCGTCACGCGAACCGTCGTCCAGAATCAGGAATTCGAAGTCGGTAAAGGTCTGGGCCAGCACGCTGCCGATCGCTTCCGCCAGAAAGCGCTCGCCATTGTAGACGCTCATGGCGACGCTGACCGCGGGGGTGTTCATGCTCAAGATTCCAGGTTTACCGCCGGTTCAGACCACGCGATGCGTAGGCAATTCCATAGGCTATCAGGGTAAAGAAAGCGTCACCCGGTCTGCGGAATGTGCTGGCGGATGCGAACTCGATTCGACCAGATATGGGGCCCAACGGCGCGCAGAAGCGCCCGAAAAAGCCCGCAACCCCGCAGAAATCCTAGGGACTGAAACAAATCTGAAAAAAGCCGTTGACGGGTCCGGACCCCCTCCATATATGCCGCTTCACCGCAGCGGGGACGCCGATAAAACGGCTGAACCGGGGCGAGACGCCGACATTGACGGATAATTGGTCGCTTGGATTAAACTCTGGGTATGGCTGGTTGTCCGGTATGATTGTCGGTGAGTTCTTTGACATTGTTGGATTAGATGAAGGGACATGTGGGCGACGGCGTCTGCTCCCGGGGCT
>JANLUV010000525.1:0-3191 GCA_031363685.1 Alphaproteobacteria bacterium
GGCGTTCAGTTCCCTGACCTGCCGGGGTGTTTTTCGGCGGCTGACCGGATCGAGGACGTCTTGCCGCACGCTTGCGAGGCGCTTGAATTCTGGTTCGAGGATAGCGCTGATGTGACGCCCCGCCAGCTTGAAGATGTCCGCGCACTGGTGGCTGGCGATCTGGCCGCTGGAGCGTTTTTGATCGCGGTTCCGCGCATTCGGCGGACGGGCAGGCAGGTGCGGGCCAATATCACGCTTGATCGAGGAATGCTGGATGCCATCGACCGCGCGGCGGCCGAGCGGAATTTGACGCGCAGCGCATTCCTTGCCGATGCCGCTCGCAATGAAATCGAAATGCGCCGCTGACCGTTAAGCGCGCCCCTCGGCCCCCCGTCGTGAATCTGTCGCAACATCGGCGGTGACACGCTCCCGCCCTTTTGTTACCCCTCCGGCGACAAGGCGGGCCAGGGCCGATCATGAGTCCCGCCACAGGTCGCGAGAATATAGACGGGGGGACGGCGCAGGCCTGCGCGTCCGGTTGATGGAGCGCGCGTATGTCTGAAGGTGTTGGCCAGAAGGCCTCTGATCTGTTCATCCAATGCCTTGAGGAAGAAGGCTGCGAATACATCTTCGGGGTGCCGGGGGAGGAGAATCTCGATTTCCTCGATTCGCTGTCGCGCTCGACCAGGATCAAGTTGATCCTGACCCGGCATGAACAGGGCGCGGGCTTCATGGCGGCAACGTATGGCCGCCACACCGGCAAGACCGGCGTGTGCATCGCCACATTGGGGCCGGGCGCGACCAACTTCGTCACGGCAGCGGCCTATGCCACGCTGGGCGGGATGCCGATGCTGATGATTACCGGGCAGAAGCCGATCAAGAAATCCAAGCAGGGCCGGTTCCAGATCCTCGACGTGGTTTCGATGATGGGGCCGATCACCAAGTTTACCCACCAGATGGCATCATCCGACAACATCCCCAGCCGGGTGCGCGAAGCCTATCGGCTGGCCGAAGAGGAAAAGCCCGGCGCGACCCACATCGAACTGCCGGAAGACATCGCCGACGAGCATACCGATTCCTTGCCGATCAAGCGCAGCATGGTGCGCCGCCCCAGCGCCGATCCCAAGTCGGTGCGGCAGGCAGTGACGGCGCTGGAACAGGCCAAGGCCCCGGTGCTGGTGATCGGCGCGGGCGCCAACCGCACGATGACCGGGCGAATGCTGCTGCAGTTCATCGAGAAGACCGGCATTCCGTTTCTCAGCACCCAGCTTGGCAAAGGCGTGATCGACGAGCGGCACCCCAAGTTTCTGGGTTGCGCGGCGCTTTCCGCCGGCGATTTCGTCCACCGCGCGATCGAGGATTCGGACTGCATCGTCAATATCGGCCATGACGTGATCGAGAAGCCGCCGTTCTTCATGCGCGAAAATGGCCCGACCGTGATCCACATTTCGAGCAAGACCGCTGAAGTCGATCCGGTCTACTTCCCGCATATCGAGGTGATCGGCGATATCGCCAACGCGATCTGGCAGATGAAGGAAGATATCGTTCCTTCAGGCTCGTGGAAGGTCGATCACATGCTGGCCTATCGCGCCGCCGAGGTCGCTCACACCGCGCCGCTGGCCGCCGATGCGCGCTTCCCGATCTTCCCGCCGCATCTGGTCCAGCAGATCCGCGATGCGCTGCCCGATGACGGGATCATCTGCCTGGATAACGGCGTCTACAAGATCTGGTTCGCGCGCGGGTACACCGCCTATCGGCCGAATACCGTGCTGCTCGACAATGCGCTGGCGACGATGGGTGCGGGGCTGCCGTCCGCCATGATGAGCGCGATGCTGTACCCAGAGCGCAAGGTTATCGCGGTCTGCGGCGACGGCGGGTTCATGATGAACAGCCAGGAGATGGAGACTGCGGTGCGCCTCGGCCTCAACTTCACGGTGCTGATCCTCAATGACAGCAGCTACGGGATGATCCGCTGGAAGCAGGCCAACATGGGCTTTGCCGATTTCGGGCTGACTTATGGCAACCCTGATTTCGTCAAGTATGCCGAAAGCTATGGCGCGCACGGTCACCGGGTGGAAAGCGCGGCGCACCTGAAGGAACTGCTGGCGCATTGCAACAGCACGCCGGGGGTTCACCTGATCGATTGCCCGGTCGATTATTCGGAGAACGACCAGATCCTGAACAAGGATATCAAGGCGCTGTCGAAGGCGCTTTGAAGCTTGGCGAAACCCCTCCCCATCAGGGGATGCCCCACCCCCGGCCCCGCCCCTGAAGGGGAGGGGGGAGAAACCCGATGAAGCTGCAGGAAATCTACCCGCTCTACCTCAACAACAAGGCGGTCCAGCCGAACGCCGACCTCAAGGTGACTGACAAATTCACCGGCGAGGTTGCGTTCCGCACTGCGCTGGCGACGCCGGACGTGATCGATCAGGCCATTGCCGGGGCGGTCCGCGCGGCCGAGCCGATGGCGGAAATGGCCAGCTATGAGCGGCAGGCGGTGCTCGATCACTGCGTGACGCGGTTCCGCGAGCGGTTCGACGAACTGGCCTGGGCGCTGTGCGTCGAGGCGGGCAAGCCGATCGCCGACGCCGAAGGCGAAGTGACCCGGCTGATCGACACGTTCCGCATCGCGTCCGAGGAATCCACCCGCAACTATGGCGAGATCCAGCCGCTCGACATCAGCCCGCGCGCCAAGGGCTATATCGGGATGTGGAAGCGCGTGCCGATCGGGCCGTGCAGCTTCATTTCGCCGTTCAACTTCCCGCTGAATCTGGCTGCGCACAAGATCGCCCCGGCGATCGCTGTGGGCTGCCCGTTCGTGATGAAGCCGGCTTCGCTGACCCCGCTGGGCGCGATCATCATGGGCGAAGTGCTGGCCGAGACAGACCTGCCGGAAGGCGCATTCTCGATCCTGCCCGCCAGCCGCGACGGCGCGGACCTGTTCACCACCGACGAGCGGCTCAAGCTGCTGTCGTTCACCGGTTCGCCCGGGGTGGGCTGGGAGCTGAAGGCCAAGGCCGGCAAGAAAAAGGTCGTGCTGGAACTGGGCGGCAATGCGGCGGTGGTGGTCGACAAGGATGCCGATCTCGATCACGCGCTCGCCCGGATCATCTTCGGCGGGTATTACCAGTCCGGGCAGAGCTGCATCCACGTTCAGCGGGTGATCGTCCACGCGGACATCTACGATACCTTCCGCGACCGGCTGGCGGCCA
>JANLUV010000368.1:0-24831 GCA_031363685.1 Alphaproteobacteria bacterium
CCATACCAGCCAAGCAAAGCGCGCCCAATCGCGTCGTCGTCCTGATCCCCGCTGGCAGTCACGCGCCTCGTATGGCATGGGCGTGGGCGCAATGGAACGGGACCCCGATCAGCCGAAGCCCCGCGCGGCAAAAAGCGCCGAAACGGCTGCTGGCAAGGCGCCCGCGAAGGCAGCGCCAAAAAGCCCGGCAACGCCCCGGGCCAAGCCTTATGAACGCCCGCGCGGTGGTCAGGCGCGCGCGATTGCCGATCTGATGCCCGAAATCGGCCGCACCGCGTTTCGCCGCTTCGGCTTCGTCCAGTCCAGCGTGGTCAGCCGCTGGCCCGAAATCGTCGGCCCGCACCACGCCCGCATCTGCGCACCCGAGGCAATCCGCTTTGCCCCCGGCGAAAAAAGCGGCGGCATCCTGCAACTGGTGGTGGTGCCCGCACACGCCCCGCTGATCCAGCACGTCATTCCCGAAATCATCGAGCGGGTGAACCGCTTCTTCGGCTATAACGCGGTGACCAGGGTGAAACTCCGGCAAGGCGCGGTTAAGCCGCCGCCTGCTGGAGAGAAGACCATGGCCCCGCCCGGCCTCAAGCCGATCCCGATGGAACTGGGTGAAAGCCTGCGCGACATCGGCGATCCGGAACTGCGGCAGGTGCTCGAATCGCTTGCCCGCAGTCTCGATGCCTCCAGCAACCGCAACGAAAGCTGATCTCCCGATGTCGTTCGCCCCCACGTCGTTTGCAAAGCAACTCCCGCGCCGCATCCTCGCGATTCTGGCCCTGACAATGGCCACATTCGCCACTGCGGCCGGCGCCGGTCCCGCAGTCAACTGGAACCGGATCGTCACGCTGACCCCCGCGGGCAGCCACGTCCTCGGCAATCCGCAGGCCAAGGTAAAGCTGACCGAATATGTCAGCTACACCTGCCAGCACTGCGCATACTTCGTAATGGAATCCGAAGGCCCGTTGCGCCTCGCCTACATCTCCAAAGGCACGGTCTCGATCGAAGTGAAGCACTTGCTGCGCGATCCGATCGATCTGGCAGTCGCGTTGCTTGCCAATTGCGGCCCGAAGGACAAGTTCTTCGGCAACCATTCCGCGTTCATGCGCGGCCAGCAACAATGGATCCAGCCGTTGATCGGCCCCAGCGAGGCCCAGCGCATCCGCTGGACAACCGGTGCCAAGCTGACTCGCCTCCGCGCGATTTCCAGCGACTTGCGCTTGTACGAAATCCTTGAGCCGCGCGGTTATTCGCGACCCCAACTCGATCACTGCCTGGCCGATGACGCGATGGCCAAGCGCATCGCCGCGCAAGGTGCGGACGCACAGAAACTCGGCATCGCTTCGACCCCCAGTTTCGCGATCAACGGCACGCTGCTTGCCGGCACGCACGACTGGGCCACGCTGGAGCCGCAGATCAAGGTCCAGATGTAACCCGCGCCGGTTTCCCGTTGCGGCCCAAAATCCGGGGCCAAAATTCAGGGGACGCATACCGCCCCGCCCTTCCCGCTCCGATCCACCTTCGCTAGTATTTCCCGCATAACCCCCCAGAGGATTTCCCGATGGACCGCACAACCCTGTTTCGCCCGAACTTCCGCTATCTGGCGTGTGTTGCCGCCCTCGCCCCGCTCGCGCTCGGCCTTGCCGCCTGCAAGCAGGACGCCCCGGCCGATGGTACCGCGCCCAGCGCTGCATCCACCCCGCTCGCCAATGTCGCGCCACTGGCCGGCAAGGCTTGGGCCGATCTGATCACCGCCACCCCGGAAGGCGGGTTTCGCATGGGCAACCCTGATGCAGCGGTGAAGATCGTCGAATACGGTTCGCTGACCTGTCCGCACTGCGCCGAATTCTCGGAGAAGGGTTCCGCAACGATCCGCGACAAATGGGTCGCCAGCGGCCGCGTGTCCTATGAATTCCGGCAATTCGTCCGCGATGCGCTCGACGTGACGCTGGGGTTGTTGACCCGCTGCGGGCCGCCCGAGACCTACATTGGCCTCACGGAACAAGTCTTCGCCTCTCAGGTCGAGCTGTTTACCAGCTTGCAGAGCAAGGAAGCCCAGATGAAGGCCGCGATGGCCGCGCCCGACAACCAGCGTTTCATGGCGGTGGCGGACGCCGCTGGACTGATCCCGTTCTTTGCCGCTCGCGGCGTTGCGGTCGATCAGGCCAAGACCTGCCTCGCCAGGACCGATACCGCCACCATGATGGCCAAGAATACCGAGGCGCAAAGCACCCAGTACGAGATCAGCGGCACCCCGACCTTCCTGTTCAACGGCGCCAAGGCCGACATGAACACCTGGGAGGAAGTGAAGGCCCGGGTCGAGAACATGGGCGTCCGCTAAGGCGCGCCCACACAGCCACGCTCGCACAACCAGGGAGGCCCCGGCGAAATGCAGATCAGGCGGCTGAAGCTCACCGGTTTCAAGAGCTTCGTCGAGCCTGCCGAACTGCGGATCGAGCCGGGGCTGACCGGGGTGGTCGGCCCCAACGGCTGCGGCAAGTCCAACCTGCTCGAAGCGATCCGCTGGGTCATGGGCGAAAGCTCGGCCAAATCGATGCGCGGCGGCGGGATGGACGACGTGATCTTCGCTGGCACCGCCCAGCGCCCCCCGCGCGATTTCGCCGAAGTGGTGCTTCACGCCGCCGACAGCGCGGGCGAGGAACTCGAGGTCGTCCGCCGGATCGAACGCGGCGCGGGCAGTGCCTATCGCGTCAATGGCCGCGACGTGCGGGCCAAGGACGTCGCGCTGGTCTTCGCCGATGCCGCCACCGGCGCGCACAGCCCGGCGCTGGTCTCGCAGGGCCGGATCGCCGCCGCGATCTCGGCCAAGCCGGCCGAACGCCGCCAGATGCTGGAGGAAGCGGCCGGAATCGCCGGGCTGCATGTGCGCCGCAAGGACGCCGAACAGAAACTCCGCGCGACCGAAGCCAACCTCGCGCGGCTGGATGACCTGATGGCCGGGCTGGACCAGCAGATCGCCGCGTTGCGGCGGCAGGCCCGCGCCGCCGAACGCTACACCGCCGTGTCCGACAGGATCCGCATTGCCGAGGCCCGGCTGGTCTTCGCCCGCTGGCGCGATGCCGCCGCCGCCGCCGAAGCCGCGCGCAAGGAAGCGCAGGCGGCCGACGCCCGCGTCACTGCCGAGCAAGCCGCTGCCGCGGCCGCGCAGACCGCCCAGCACGCCGCCGCCCGGCAGCACGCCGCCACGCGCGATACGCTGGCCGACCGGCGCGACGATGCCAGCGCATCGGGCCACCGCCGCGCCACGCTGACCAGCCAGTTCGACGCGGCCGAGCAGCGGCTCAAGGATCTCGATCGCCAGCGCACCCGGCTGGAGGAGGACCGGGGCGATGCCGACCACCTGATCAGCGATGCCGCCGCCGCGCTGGCCCGGCTGGAGAACGAACTTTCCGCCAGCCAGGCTGCACTGACGCAGGCCGAAGCCCACCGCCCGGCAGTAGCCATGGCGCTTGAAAACGCCGATCGCGCAGCACGCACCGCCGAACTGGCGCTGGCCCAGGCCACCGCCCAGCAAGCCGGGGTCGAAGCCGAATGGCGCGTCGCCGAAGCCGAGCTAGCCGGCGCCCGCGCCCGGCGCACCCGGCTGGGCGGCGAAACCGCGCGGCTGGCAGAACAGCGTGCCGCCCTCTCGCGCGAAGGCGATCCCGACGCGGCGCTGGCCGCCGCGCAACGCCAGCTGACCGCCGCCGAACAGGCGTTCAGCGCCGCCCGCACCGATCTGATCGAACAAGCCGCGCGCAAGGCCGCCGTGCAAGCCGCCCGCGATGCCGCCGCCAGCGCGCTGTCCACCGCCCGCGCCGACCTTGCCGGGGTTGAACGCGAACACGCTGCGCTGCTGCGCGACCGCGAGGCCCGCGCGCGCCAAGCCAGTGCCAAGCACGGCCTGCCCCCCGCGCTGGACAGAGTCCGCGCCGCGCCGGGCTATGAGCGTGCGCTCGCTGCTGTATTGGGCCGCGATGCCACATCAGGCCTCGGCCTTGCGCCGAAGAACGAGGACGGCCGGTTCTGGACCGGCGCCGCCGCGCCCGCCCCGGTGGCGCAATCGCTCGCCGCCCATGTCCCGGTCTGCCCGCCCGAACTCGCAGCCCGGCTGGCACTGGTCCACGTCGCGCCCGAGGATGACGACCGCGCGCTCGCTCCGGGCGAATGGCTGGTCACCACCGGCGGCTTGCTGCGCCGCTGGGACGGGTTCATCGCGCGGGGCGAAGGCGCTGCCGAAGCGGCCCGGCTCGAAGCCGAAAACCGCTTCGTCGCGCTGGGCGAACAGCTACCGCGCTTGCGCGCCGCCGTTGCCGGGGCCGAAGCCGCACAGACCGCCGCCGCCACCGATCTGGCCCAGTTGCAGGCGACCTTGATCGCCGCCGAACGCGCCGTGGCTGCGGCCGCCGATGCGGAACGTGCCGCGCTGCGCGCGCTCGATCAGGCCGAGGCCGCCAAGGCCCGCCTCGCCGCGCGCCGCGCCGAACTGGACCGTTCCGCCGCCGATCTGGCCGACCAACGCGGACAGGTCGAGGCCGAGATCGCCGCTGCCGACGCCCGCCGCACCGCGCTACCCGATCCGGCCGCAGGACGCGCCGCGCTGGCCGCCGCGCAGGCGCGGAACGACGGCGCCCGGCGGGCGATGCAGGCGGCCACCGCCGCCCTGGCCGCGCACGATCAGGCGCTCGCCGTCAGCCGCGAACGCACCGCCACGCAAGCCGCCGATATTAAGGGCTGGCAGGCCCGCGCCAGCGACGCAGCGCGCCGCCTCGCCGAACAGGGCCGCCGCTTCGACGAGATCGAACAGGAGCGCGCGGTAACCGCCCCCAAACCCGCCGCGCTGGAGCGCGAGATCGAAGCGGCCGAGGAAACCCGGGTCCGCATCGCCCGCGAACTCGCTGCCGCCGAAGCCGCCGTCCAGCAGGCCGGGGAGACCGCGCGCGCCGCTGATCAGGCGCTGGCAGCTGCCACCGAAACACTCGCCACCGCGCGCGAAGGCCGCGCCGGCGCCGCCGCGCGCGCCGATAACGAGGAAGGCCGCCGCGCCGAAATGGGCCGAATCTCGGGCGAACGCTTCCAGTGTCCGCCGTCGCTGCTGCCCGAACGGTTCGCCTTCGCCTCGGCCGAAGTCGCGGGTGCGGGCGAGGAATCCGCAGCGATGGACCGCCTGACCGCCGAGCGCGAACGGATCGGCCCAGTCAACCTCGTCGCCGCCGACGAACTGGCCGAAGCCGAGTCCCGCCACGGCACCAGTATGGCCGAACAGGCCGAACTGACCGAGGCCGTCCACCGGTTGCGCGGTTCGATCGGCAACCTCAACCGCGAAGGCCGCGAACGCCTGCGCGCCGCGTTCGAGGCGGTCGACAGCCACTTCCGCCACTTGTTTGCGCGGCTGTTTCAGGGCGGACAGGCCCATCTCGCGCTGGTCGATTCCGACGATCCGCTCGAAGCCGGGCTGGAGATCTACGCCCAGCCCCCGGGCAAGCGCCTGCAATCGCTCACCCTGCTGTCGGGCGGCGAACAGGCGCTCACCGCCATCGCGCTGATCTTTGCGCTGTTCCTGACCAACCCCGCACCGATCTGCGTGCTCGACGAAGTCGACGCCCCGCTCGACGATGCCAACATCGAACGGTTCTGTGACCTGCTCGAGGCGATGACTGAGGAGACCGACACCCGCTACCTGATCGTCACGCACAATGCCGTGACGATGAGCCGGATGCACCGCCTGTTCGGCGTGACCATGGTAGAACAGGGCATCTCGCGCCTCGTCAGCGTGGACCTTGGCGCCGCCGAGCAGCTGCTGGCGGCGGAATAGTTACCCCAGCACGAACCGCGGCCCCGGCCCGGCCGCGCCGGCGCGGTCCTCCCGGTTGTAAAGCTGGCATTTCTGCAGGCTCAGGCAGCCGCAGCCGATGCATTCTTCCAGCTTGGCCTTGGTCCGCGTGAGGAGCTGGATCTTCGCGTCGATCGCGGTGCGGAGCGAGCGGCTGATCTTCTGCCAATCCGGCACCGTGGGGGTGCGGCCCTGCGGCAGCTTGGCCAGTTCCGCCTCGATCTCGGTCAGCCCCAGCCCGAGCCGCTGGGCGATCAGGATAAAGCTCAGGCGCCGGATATCCGAGCGCAGGAAGCGCCGCTGGTTGCCCTGGGTACGCAGACTGGTGATCAGCCCGCGCTGCTCGTAATAGCGAATTGCGGAAACGGTCAGGCCCGTGCGCCGGGCGAGCGTACCGATCGGAATCAGATCATCCTTGGTCACAAGCGCCTGCCTTCTGATACACCTTGACCTGAGGTTAGCTTGAGGTTTCAGAATGGCAATGCGATTCGTGAGGGTCGCGATTACAGAAACTTGCCGAAGGGATCTCAGACCATGCCGCAGGGGCGCCTCGAACATGTCAACATCCGCGTCAGTGATCCCGATCGAACGGCCGCGTTCCTTGCCGGCCTGACCGGATGGCGCGAACGGTGGCGGGGGCCGGCGCTCGACAACGGCTGGACGATCCACCTCGGCAACGAATTCGACTATGTCGCACTTTACCAGCACCCCGAGCCGCTGACCGGTCCGTTCGAAAAGGGCGCGCCGTTGCAGCATATCGGCGTAGTGGTCGATGATCTGGATGCCGCCGAACGGTTGGTAATCGCGGCAGGTTACAAGCCCTTCAGCCACGCCGACTACGAACCCGCACGGCGGTTTTATTGTTACGATCACGAAGTTATCGATAGGGAGCTGATCAGCTACGGCTAACCGAGCTTTCTACCCTCAGGCGTTGCCCGCCACCCAGCAGGCCAGCGCCATCAGCAGGCCGGCGGTGCGGTTGGAGCGGAAGCGGGCGAGGGCATTGTCGTTGTCGCCAGGGCGCAGGGTGACGGCTTGCCACAGCAGGTGCAATGCCAGCGGGGCCAACCCGAGCAGCGCGACCCAGTCCTGGCGCAGCAACCAGAAGGCGAGCGCCCAGAACGACACCGCTGCGGCATATAAAAATCCAACTCCGCCAATGACATGCCGGCCCAGCGCCAGCGCGCTGGAGCGGATGCCGACCAGCGCATCGTCCTCGCGGTCCTGCAGCGCGTAGATCGTGTCATAGCCGATGCACCAGCAGATCGCCCCGCCATAAAGTGCGGCCAGCACGTCGAGATGATCGCTTCTGAGTTCCACCCAGCCGACCAGCGCACCCCACGTGAACACCAGCCCGAGCCACGCCTGCGGCCACCAGGTGATGCGCTTCATGAACGGATAAGCCGCTACGGGTAGTATGCTGGCCAGCGCCACCAGTTGCGCCTGCCAGCGCAACTGCAACAGCACTGCAAGGCCGCTGCAACACAATAGCACCAGCCACGCCCAGGCCGTTTTCACGCTGACCCGGCCACTGGCAACCGGTCGGACTGCGGTGCGCGCGACTTGCCGGTCGAGATCGGCATCGACCACGTCGTTATAGACGCACCCGGCCCCGCGCATCGCGATCGAACCGAGCAGTAGCCAGCCGAGCAATCCGATCCGGCTCTGCCCGCCGGCCAGCAACACGCCCCACGCACAGGGCCAGAACAGCAGCCACCAGCCGATCGGCCGGTCGAACCGGGCGAGCAGCGCCAGATCGCGCAGCGGCCCCGGCAGACGCGCGACGAGGCCGCGATGTTCGCTGTCGGGAACGATCTGGGCGGGAACGATCTGGGCGGGGTCGATCCGGGCGGGGACGGTTTCGGCACTCATCGCACCGGGCAATAGCGGGGCGGGCGGCAATCCGCTAGTGAGCGGGTGATGCCCGCCACCCCCGCCTGGCCGCCGAAAAGCGCCCCCCGCCTGTTTGTCGATGATGTGCTTGCGCAAGGCGTACCGGTGCGGATCGCAGGACCGCAGGCGCACTACCTTGCCCGGGTGATGCGCGCGGCCGCCGGCGATGCGGTGATCCTGTGCGACGACGTGACCGGCGAATGGGCCGCGCGGGTTGACGAGGCCGGCAAGCGCGACGTGATCCTGACCCCCGAGCGACTGATCCGCCCGCGTGAACAAGTGCCCGATTTTGTGCTGTGCGCGGCGCTGCTCAAGAAGGACCGGTTCGATCTCGTGCTGGAAAAGGCGACCGAACTGGGGGTGCGGCGAATCCAGCCCGTGATCACGCGGCGCTGCGTGGCCGACAAACTCAACCCCGAACGCGCCTGGGCGATCGTGACCGAAGCGGCCGAACAATGCGCCCGCACCGCGCTGCCGGAACTGGCCCCGCCGGTCCGGCTCGACGCGCTGCTGCGTGACTGGAACGAGGGCCGCGCGCTGTTCTTTGCCGACGAGCACGGGGGAGAACCTGCGGCCAGCGCATTCGCCGCCAGCCCCGGCCCGGCCGCGCTGCTGGTGGGACCGGAAGGCGGGTTTGACGAGGCCGAGCGCACTGCGATCCGCGCCCTGCCGCAGGCCCGCGCGATCTCGCTCGGCCCGCGCATCCTGCGCGGCGAAACGGCGGCGATCGCGGCTTGCGCGCTGTGGATGGCGGCAGCCGGCGACTGGAACTGATCGCCCGCAAATAACGCACTCAAATAATACTGGCGAAACATTGCCCCGTGACTTAACGGGCCGCCATGAGTACCCGCCAGAAATCCGAGCAGGACGAACCGCTGATCGAGAGCCGTGACCAGTTGGTTGCGCCAATCGCACAAGGCGAAAAGCCGCGCGAGCGCTGGCGGATCGGGACCGAGCACGAAAAGCTGGTCTACGCGACTCGCGATCACCATGCGCCCAGTTATGAAGAACCGGGCGGCATCCGCGACCTGCTGCTGGCGCTGCAGGAGTTAGGCTGGGAGCCGATCGAGGAAGGCGGAAAAGTCATCGCGATGGGCGGGCCGGACGGTGCGGTCAGCCTTGAACCCGCCGGCCAGCTGGAATTGTCGGGCGCGCCGCTGGTCAACCTGCACCAAACCTGCGCCGAAACCGGGCGGCATCTGGCGCAAGTGAAGCAGATCGGCGACAAGTTCGGACTGGGGTTCCTCGGTCTTGGAATGTGGCCCGACAAGCGCCGCGACGATCTGCCGATCATGCCCAAGGGCCGGTACGACATCATGCTGCGCCACATGCCGCGCGTTGGCACGATGGGGCTGGACATGATGCTGCGAACTTGCACCATCCAGGTCAACCTCGACTATTCCAGCGAAGCGGACATGGTGCAGAAGTTCCGTACCAGCCTGGCGTTGCAGCCGCTGGCCACCGCGCTGTTCGCCAATTCGCCGTTCACCGAAGGCAAGCCCAACGGGTTCCTGTCGTATCGCAGCCACATCTGGTCCGACACCGACCCGGCGCGCACCGGGATGCTGCCGTTCGTGTTCGAGGATGGCTTCGGGTATGACCGCTATGTCGACTATATGCTCGACGTGCCGATGTATTTCGTGTTCCGCGACGGCAGGTACATCGATGCTGCCGGCCAGTCGTTCCGCGATTTCATGGCGGGCAAGCTGGCCGCGCTGCCCGGCGAACGCCCTCGCGAATCCGACTGGATCGATCACCTGTCCACCGCGTTCCCCGAAGTGCGGCTGAAATCCTTCCTTGAAATGCGCGGCGCCGACGGCGGCCCGTGGAGCCGGATCTGCGCGCTGCCCGCCTTCTGGGTCGGGCTACTGTACGATCAGGGCGGGCTGGATGCGGCGTGGGAACTGGTCAAGGACTGGGACATGGCCGGCCGCGAAGCCTTGCGCGCCGCCGTGCCCAAGCTGGGGCTCGATGCGCCGCTGCCGACCGGTGGCACCCTGCGCAACATCGCCGGCGAAGTGCTGGCCATCGCCCGCGCTGGCCTTAACGCGCGCGGCGCGCTGAACGAGGCGGGGGACAACGAAAGCGGTTTCCTCGGCCCGCTTGACGATATCGTCGCCAGCGGCAAAGTACCGGCACAAGTGCTGCTGGATAAGTATAACGGTACGTGGGACGGCGATATCGGCCGGGTGTACGAGGAAAGCTTCTGATGAAAACCGTGATTATCGCACATGTCCGCCTGCCGGCCGAAAACATGGCTGCGGCCCGGGCCGCGATTGCCCCGCTGGTCTCGGCCACCCTCGGCGAAGCCGGTTGCATTTCCTATGCCTTTGGCGAAGACGTGGCCGAACCGGGCTTGCTGCGGATCAGCGAGATCTGGGCCGATCGCGCATCGCTTGATGCCCACATGCAGGCGCCGCACTTTGCCGATTGGCGCGTTGCGGCCGGTTCGCTCGGCATTACCGAGCGTAACATCACCATCTTCACCGTTTCGGCCGAAGAAACCCTTTAAGGTCTGGATGCGCCACTGCCGGCGCGGCGCTGAACAGGGAGATTATCGATGAAACTCGTGATCCTCGCCCGGATTCGCTTTGCGGCGGCGGCCATGCCGCAGGTTCGCGCCGCAGTTGCCGCAGTGCGCGCCGCGACCCTGCCTGAATCCGGCTGCATCCAGTACGCTTTTGCCGAGGATGTAGCCGAGCCGGGCTTGCTACGCGTGAGCGAGATCTGGGCCAGCCGCGATGCGCTGGATGCCCACATCGCCGCTCCCCATGTCGCGCAGTGGCGCACGACCGTTGCGGCGATCGGAATCATCGAGCGCGAGGTGCGCGTCTTCACCGTTGCGGGCGAGGAAGCGCTTTAAGGCTGCACTGGCCGAGCCACCCGCGGCTTACTCCGCCGGCTGCAGCACCGCGTTCTTCGGTTTCACCACGCGCGTCAGCCGCGCCAGTGCGCGGGTCAGCGTCGGGTTGCGTTCCATCCACGCGTGGTATTCGCGGTACTTGGGGTCTTCCGCGAGCAGGTGCTGTTCCTCGGTCTTGGCGCGCCAGTAGTAGGTGGCGCTGACCAGGGCCAGGATCACGCAGTTGCGCACCGCGTCGTTGAGGTTGTGCGTCGTCACCAGGAACGGCAGGGTCGACAGCCACCAGAACAGGTTCTTCGACACATAGGCCGGGTGCCGGGTGAACCGGTATGGCCCGTTGGTCAGCACACCCCGGTACGTCAGGTTGGAGAACCGCAGACCGAACGCCACGGTCGCCCAGGCGTAGATCGCGGTCAGCAGCACCAGCATTCCGCCCCACAGGCCCAGCAGCAGCGGATGGCGATCCAGCCAGTACGCCCAGTCGGCGGTGCCGAAATGGTAATCGAGCGGCCCGCCCGGGGTCATCAGGATGAACGGCGGATAGCACATCAGCGCCGCTACCCAGCCGGCCAGGTGCGGGTTGGCGCTGCGAATCTGCGCATCCAGCGGCTTGAAGGTGACCAGATAGCCGACCATCGCGATCTGCACGTCGATCAGGAACAGCAGTTCGGTCAGCCTGCGGGTGATCTGCACCGGATCGCCCCCGATCGCCCCGATATCGAGGTTGACGATACTGGCCCAGCCCGGCGGCAGGATCGAAATCATGAACGCGCAGAAAAAGCCTTTGACCAGCCATGCGCGCCAGTGCGACTTGACCTGTTCCAGTTCGAACGGTTCGCGCCCGATCAGCATTGCGCCGAAATGCCACGCCCCATCGCGCGGGTTGACCGCAAACCGATCGAGCCACAGTACATACGGGATCGCGAGCAGGAACATCGGCACCGCCGCCGCCGCGATCACCTGCATCGCGAACAGGTAAGTGCCCATCCAGTACCAGCGGGCAATGCAATAGGCGAACCCGATCAGCGCCCAGGTGGCCCACAGCCCGGCGATCTTGGTGATCGACACATCGACGATGGCGGACAGCGGGCGCGGGTGCCGCCAGTCCAGCCCGGTCGAGGGGCGCAAGTGGACCTTGTCAACCAGCACCGACCACAGCACCATCGGCAAGCCGGAAAACAGCAGTGCGGCCAGCGCCGCGTTCTGGCCCGACAGCGGCGCGCGCGGCCCCGGCAGGGCCAGCACCTCGGCGATACCTGCCCAGTTGCGGCAGACCATGAGCCAGAGCAAGAGTCCGGCGAGGCCGGACAGGCCGACCCAGGCGGAAACATCGCTTTCTGGACGCGGATCGGCAGTCATGCGCGCGGCTTAGCGCACAACGGTGAGCAAACCGTGAAGAGCGGCTGGGTGGCGGATTGCATTGTCGGCCACATCGCACTGGCCACCAGCCGGGAAGCGCGCCACAAGGCGGTTTCCCGCCGCATTCGAGTACCTGCCGCATGTGCTTTTCGGCGACTGCCAGCTTCGTCGCCTCCGGAGTGATCGCAACGATCGGCGTGGCCACGCTGCGGCATGTGCGTGAACCGCGGACGCTGCTGTTCGCGGCGGTGCCGCTGCTGTTCGCGATCCACCAGTTCTGCGAGGGGTTCGTCTGGCTCGGTCTGGAGGGCAGGATCGGGCCGATCGCGCTATACCATGTGGCCTTCCTGTTCATGATGTATGCGCAAGGCATCCTGCCCCTGCTGATGCCGCTGGCCGTGGCGCTGATGGAACCACCGGGCTGGCGACGCAGCGTGATCGTGGGGCTGACGTGCCTGGGCGCGGTGGCGTGCGTGTGGGACATCATCGGGCTGATCAGCTTGCCCAGCCGGACTTTCGTCGAGCATCATTCGATCGCCTATCGCAATCCGATGACCGGCAATTTCGCGATTTCGTGCCTGTACATCCTCGCCGCCTGCGGGGCGCTGGTGCTTTCGACGCACCGGGTGGTGCGGTGGTACGGTGTGCTGAACGTGATCGGGCTGACGATCACGCAGATCGTCAAGGAATACGCCTTCGCATCAGTGTGGTGTTTCTACGCCGCGACGCTCAGCGTGATCATCTACTGGCAGTTCAGCCGGGGCGACATCGACATCCGCACGCCCAATGTCAGGCCGCTGATCCCGCAGCAATTTCTGCTGACGTGGCTGCGCCGGACCCGGCCGGCCGCTCAGCCGGAGTGAGCGAACCGGCAGGGGCAGGGCCGCGTGGCCCCGCCCCGCCCACCGGATCAGCGGCCCTTCGAGGTGTTGTAATCAGCGCCGGCCTGGATCATGACGTCCGCGATCGGGAGCATCAGCACCGCCGTGGCGCCGCCATCGACCGGCAGTACCGCGCCGTTGACGTAATCCGAATCGTCGCTGGCAAGGAACAGCGCCGCGCGGGCGATATCGCGGGGCATGCCGACCCGGCGGTACGGGATCAGCGGGGCCAGCCGGTCACCCAGGAACTTCTCGAACGCGGGGGCTTCCGCTTCGGCGACGCCGAATGCCTTGGCCATGATCGGGGTCATGATCAGGCCCGGGCAGATCGCGTTGGAGCGGATGCCGTGCGGGGCCAGTTCGGCTACGGCCTGCGCCACCACACCGCGCACCGCGTGCTTGGCAATGGTGTAAGCCGCCGACGACCAGCCGCCTTCGAGGCCGGCTGCGCTGCAGGTAGAGATGATCGAGCCGCCGGTGCCCTGCTTGATGAACTGACGCGCGGCGTGCTTGTGGCCCGAGACCACCGAATTGACCAGCAGGTCCGACGTGCCCGACATTCCGGCCATATCGATATCGACCAGCGCATCGCGGTTGCCGGGCGCGCCGGCGTTGTTGAAGATGATGTCGAGCTTGCCGAACTTGTCCACCGCAGCCTGCACCAGCGCCGCGATCGCGGCATCGTCGGTCACGTCGGTGTGGACGTAGAGCACCGAACCGGGGAAGCGCTGTTCCAGCGCGGCGCCCAGATCGTCCTGGATATCGCCGACCGCAACCTTGGCGCCTTCTTCGACGAAAAGTTCCACCGTGCCGAGACCGATGCCGCTGACGCCGCCGGTAACCACCGCAACCTTGCCTGACAACCTACCCATGATTCGATCTCTCCGAGTTTTTGATCTGCGCGCGAACCCTATCGATCGTGACGGGCGAAAGTTATAAGATCACAGTATGAAGCCCATTCCAACCCGTTATCTGGGAACGCCGCGCCTTAGCGGAACGCGGTGATCTTGCCGCCGTCATCCAGCACGTAGAGCGTGCTGTTCGCCACCACCGGCGCCAGCGTGACCGGCTTGCCGAGGCGGGCGAAATCACGCACCGCGCCGTCCTCGACGCTGACCGACTTCACGTCACCTTCGGAGTTGGCAATCCACAGCCGGTTGTTGGCGAGTACCGGGCCGGTCCAGTAGATCTGGCCCTTTTTCTTGCGGTCGTTGCGGAAGCGCTGCAACTGGGTTGACCAGCGGGCCTTGCCGGTACCGCGCGCGATGCACAGCAGCTTGCTGTCATCGGTGAGCGTGAAGATCCACTCCCCGGCGATGGCCGGGGTGGAAATGCCCGCAAGGTTGAGTTCCCACACGCGCTGGCCGGTGACCAGTTCGTACGAGGCCATGCGCCCGCCCTGCCCCAGCGCGAAGACCCGGCCGCGATCGATGATCGGATCAGCGTCGATATCGGTCAGCACGCCGACCGAGGTGGAGAGCGAGGTGCGGGCCAGCGCGTCGGACCACAGGGTACGGCCGTTTTCGTACCGGTAGGCGACCAGTTCGCCGGTCGAGAAGCCGGCGACCACGGTGCCCTGCCCGACCGACGGGGCGGCCACGCCGAACACGCCGGACAGCCCGGTGGAAGCGCTTTCCTGCCACAGCACCGCGCCGTCATCGGCGTTGAGCGCGATCAGCTGATTGTCCTGGGTCATCGCGTAAACCGCGTTGAACGCGATCGTCGGCGAGCCGCGCAGCGGGCCGGCGGGCTTGACCTTCCACAGTTGTTTGCCGGTTTGCGCATCGAGCGCGGCGACTTCGCCGAGCCCGGTGGTGATATACACGCGGCCGCCATCGAAACTGGCGCCGCCGCCAAACACCGCCGCCGCCGAGGGTCCCTTGACGCGGAAGCCGACGGTCCAGCGCGGGCGGCCGGTGCTGGCATCGTAAGCGTGGACCAGGCCGTTGGTGTCCATGACGAACATCTGGCCGCCGCCGATCACCGGTGCCGCGGCAAGGCGCTGGCGCTTGGACGAGCCGGCGATCGCGACGGACCACGCGCGGCCCGGATTATCCGCCAGCGCGAGGTTGCCATAGGCCTTGCTCGGGGTGTTGCCGGCCTGCGGCCATTCCGGATTGACCTCTGCCGCTGGCAGCACGACCGCGATCTGGCTGAGCGCCGGATCCACTTTCGCGCCGGATTCGATGCGCGAGAGGACCGGCACGCGGTTGCCCACGGTCGGCGTGACCGGCCGGTTCTTGCCGCCGACGCCGCAGCCGCCCAGCGCGAGAACAAGTCCGAGCACGGCGGGGATCGCGAGACGGCGAAGCGGAAGACGGCTGGTCATGCGGGCATCTCTCCAGGTATGGCGCGAAGCATGGCGGGAAAGGCGCGCATTATTGCGCTGCCCCCGCCGGTGCGCCTTGGGCATCGCCGTTGGCGGCTTGATTGACATCATCGACCGCATCGACGCCGAGCAGACCGGACATCTGCCGGGCGCGGCGGCGCAGGGTTTCGGGCACGGTCTTGTCGCGCGAGATCGCGGCAAACAGCGGGCCGGCCAGATCGTTGTGGCCCTGCTTCATGTAGGCAATGCCGAGCAGTTCGCCCGCGCTGCCGAAGAACGGCTTGCCCGGAACCGCCAGCGGCTTGAGCCGGGCGACCACCTGATCGGCGGGCATGCCATCGAAGCCGAGCGCGACCTGGCGGATCGTGGCGAGATCGCGGTAGGGCCGGGGCGCCGTGTCGTCCGAGGCGACGGCGGCAAACCCGTTGACCGCTTCGGCAATCTTGCCCTGTTCGGCCAAAATCCCGGCCTGCAGCAGTTGCGCGGCGGCCTGGCTGCCATCAGCGCTACTGGATGCGGCGAGCGGCGCAAGCTGGGCCTTGGCAACATCCAGGCGGGCCCCTTCCACCTGATCCAGCGCCAGCGTCAGTTGTTCGCCGCGTTCGCCGCGCGCTGCCGCCCGGCTGTGTTCCCACCACAGGTAACCGCCGACCGCGACCAGCACGATCACGATGGCAATCGCGACCATCCGGCCATAGCGCTTGAGCGCGGCCAGCATTTCCTGCTCGCGCAGGGCCTCGTCAACCTCGCGCAGGAAGCCGTCCTGCTGGGCCACGGCCGAGACCTCGGCGGCCGAAGGGCGGGGATGGTTGCTATGCGGACGAAGAACCAAAACGGCAGGCTTTCAGCTGAGGAAGGCGAAGTGAGGGGTGTTTAGCGGATGGCCGCGCCTTTTCAACGGCAATGATGGTGAAGCACCGCTGAATGCGCGCTTCCTGACGGGAGTTGTCACCGGTTGCGTGGAGTGAACGCGGACGATCAGGGAAACGACGGGTGCCCTAAGGCATCGGCATAAGCCTGCCGGTAAGCCGCCAGCATCGCCGCTTCATCGTATTCGGCGCGGGCGCGGGCGCGGTTGGCTTCGCCGATGCGGCGGCGCAGCGCGGGATCGGCGGCGAGCGCGGTCAACGCCCCGGCCAGCGCGTCGTCGCTCCCCGGCGGAACGATATAGGGCGCGTTATCAGGTGCGACCATCGCCGCGACATCGCCCACGGCGGGCGCGGCGACCGCCAGCCCTGCTGCCATCGCCTCGATCACCGAAAGCGGAAACTGCTCGCTATCAGATGACAGCGCGAACAGGTCGAACAGGCCGATCACTTCGGCGGGCTTCGCGACGAAGCCGGGCAAGTGGACGCGGTGGCCAATATCGAGCGCCATCGCCTGTTCGCGGATCGCAGCGTGTTCCGGCCCTTCGCCGATGATTACCAGTTGCCATTCTTCGGGCAGCGCGGCGAAGGCGCGGATCAGCCGGGGGAGGTTCTTGACCGGCCGCAGTCCGGCGAGCGTGCCGAGCCAGAATTCGCCCTTGCGCTTGATCACCCGGGGCAGCGCGGCGGGCCGGCCCGGCTGCGCATAGGCGGCGGTAGCAATGCCGTTGGGAACGCGCCGCACCCGCCAGCGCGGCTGGGCCCAGGCGCCCAGCGCGATGGCTTCGAGCCGCTGCGAGGGGACCATCAGCGCTGCGGCCCGGCCCAGTGCGATGCGGCGATAGCAGTTGCGGCTGCGCTTGAGGCCGCCCGCCTCATCCTCGTTGAAGCCATCTTCGTGATGGACCAGCGGCGGCAATTTCAGCGCCTTGGAGAACAGGGTGTGCGCCATGACCGCATCCATCGCACCCCAGTTGTAAGTCAGCACGAGGTCGTAGCCGAGCATCGCGCGGGCCAGCGCCTGGAGCCGGGCCGGCAGCGGCCGACCGGCCAGCGCGGGGAAATCAGCCGGATAGACGACCGGGATGTGCGGCGCGATCGCTGCGGCGGCGCCCAGCGCTTCGGACTGGGCCGAGACGATGGTGTGTTCGATGCCCGGCCCGAACAGGTTCATCAGCCGCGCCGCGCGCAGTTCCTTGCCCCCGGCGTGAAAGCTGGAGTGAAGGTGCAGGAGCCGCATCGGCAAGGCGGAGCGGGCCGAAATCAGGCGACGCGATCAGGCGAAGCGGGCGAGCAGGCGGTCGATCGCGGCGACGGCCTCGGGCTCATCCAGCGTGGGCGCATGGCCGACGCCCGGAATGGTGACCATGTCCGCTTGGGGCACACGTTCAGCCATTTTCGCCATCGTCGCGGCCGAGAAGATGTCCGACAGTTCGCCGCGCAGGCACGCCAGTGGACCGCCGGCCAGCGCATCGAACGCCGGCCACAGATCGACCCCGGCCTCTCCGCCCGGCCGATCGAACGGTTCGGCGATCTTCATGTCATAGTCGAACACGATCCGGCCATTCTGGCCCAGCGTCATCACCTGTTTGGCCATGCGCAGCCATTCGGCCAGGCCATAGCCCGGAAAGGCCGCCGCGTGGGTTTCCTCGATCGCGCGGGCGGCGTGCATCCATGTCGGGAAGCTGCGGCCCTGCCCGACATAGTCGCGAATCCGTTCGAGGCCCGCCGCCTCGATCTCCGGCCCGATATCATTCAGGACCGCGCCGACCACGCTGCCCGGCCCCATCGCGGCCAGCAGCATCGTCATCAGCCCCCCCAGCGACGTGCCGATCGCGATGAAGCGGGCGATCCCGGTGTCCTCCAGCAAGGCCTGGACATCGCGCACATATTGCAGCGGAGAGTAAGTTGCCGAATCCTTGGCATAGGCGCTGTCGCCGCGCCCGCGCATATCCGGGCAGAGCACGCGCCATTCGCCTGCCAGCCGGGCGGCGACATCTTCGAAATCGCGGGCATTGCGGGTGAGGCCGGGCAGGCAGATCACCGGCAGGCGATCACCGCGTCCGGCGTAATCACGATAATGGAGCCGCAGCCCGTCCTGGCTCGACCAGAAGCAATCCTCGAATTGGGTCATTATACCGGCTGCAGTCCTGTTCGGCCAAGAGGAGCGACTTGCGCCGCGGCGTACCCGGCCCCACTATCGCCTGATGCGCGCCGAACCGCAAGAGAGCCCCTAACGCCCCGATCCCCGGATCCTGACGCTGGCCCAGTGGCTGGCCGATCCGGTGGCGGCTGCCGATTTCCCGCAGGCGATCGTGCGGTTTCGCAATGACCGCTGGGCGGCGGCGGTGGGCATGAGCGGGCTGTCCGACGCGGAATGGGCCAGCCGCTTTGCCAGGTTCGCGCCGTTGCCGGGCAATCTGCCGCAGCCGCTGGCGCTGCGCTATCACGGGCACCAGTTCCAGACGTACAACCCCGAGATCGGCGACGGGCGCGGGTTTCTGTATGCCCAGTTGCGCGATGGAGAGGGCCAAGCAGGCAACGGGCGCTTGCTCGATTTCGGCACCAAGGGATCGGGCCAGACCCCGTACAGCCGGTTCGGCGACGGGCGGCTGACGCTGAAGGGCGCAGTACGCGAGATCATGGCCACCGAACTGCTGGAGGCACTGGGGGTCTATACCAGCAAGACCTTCTCGGTGATCGAGACCGGCGAGGAACTGGTGCGCGGCGACGAGCCTTCGCCGACGCGTTCGGCGGTGATGGTGCGCCTGTCGCACGGACACATCCGGATCGGGACATTCCAGCGACTGGCGGTGCTGGAAGAACCGGACCACATGGCGGCGCTGGTCGATTACTGCCTGACTGAATTTCCCGGCCCGCCGCCGCCCGCCGATGCGCCGGGGCGCGACGAACCGGCGGTGATCCTGCTGCACCGGGTGGTGGAACGGCTGGCCGACCTGACTGCAAGCTACATGGCGGCGGGGTTCGTCCACGGGGTACTCAACACCGACAACATGAACATTTCGGGCGAGAGCTTCGATTATGGTCCGTGGCGCTGGCTGCCGCACTACGATCCGTTGTTCACCGCCGCCTATTTCGATCACGGCGGGCTGTATGCCTATGGCCGGCAGCCGACCGCGATCCACTGGAACTGTGGACAACTGGCGGTGGCGCTGCGCGCGCTGGCCGAAGCGCCGCCGCTGATCGCCGCGCTGGAGCGGTTCGGCGGATTGTACCAGCGCAATCTGGCGCGGCGGTGGTGCTGGCGGCTGGGGGTGGAGCCGCAGGGGGTGGACGCGGACACCGCGCTGATTTCGGCGGCGGAGCGGCATATGCGCGACGGCGGGATCGCGCCCGACGCGCTGTTCTTTGCGCACCGGGGCGGCCGGGATGCGCCGGACGGCCCGTTCGGCGAATTGCTGCGCGATTATCGCCCGGCGGCGGACCTTGACGATCCGCTGTGGCGTGATGCCGCGCCGCCGACCAATCATATCGACGAGGTCGAACGGATCTGGGCAGCGATTGCGACCGCTGATGACTGGACCCCGCTGACGGAGCACATCGCCGCGATCCGGCGGCTGGGCCATGCGCTGGGCGAACCGCCGCTGCCCGCCGGGCACGACGGTTGATTCTGAAACCTGGCAATATCTTTACCCAAATCGGACACGAAACCATTGCCACTTGCGCGCGCCCGTCACTATGTTGAGCGCCATCACCAAGCTGGGCAGGAGGGGCAAGCGAGTGACTGCGGTCCGGCCGAAATTCCATGACTGACGAAATCGTCTCGTTCGCGCCCGCCACGGGCGAGGAACTGTGGCGCGGCAAGATCGGCGATGCCGACGAGGCGGTCGTGCGCGCACGGCGCGCCTGGCCAAACTGGGCCGCGCAGCCGCTGGCCAACCGGATCGAACTGATGCGCCGCTTCGCCAACGAAGTGCGCAAGGAAAACGATGCGTTTGCCCGCCTGATTGCGAGCGAGACCGGCAAGCCTTTGTGGGAAGCGCGGACCGAGGTTGAAAGCGTTATCAACAAGGTCGAGATTTCGGTGCGCGCCTATGCCGAGCGGACCGCGCAGCGCAAGCTCGACAAAGCGATGCAGGGCACGATGTCGCTGCGCCACAAGCCGCACGGGGTGATGGCCGTGCTGGGCCCCTACAACTTCCCGGCGCACCTGCCCAACGGCCACATCGTGCCCGCGCTGATCGCGGGCAACGTGGTGGTGTTCAAGCCGAGCGAGAAGACCCCGGCGGCAGGCGAACTGCTGATACGGTGCTTTCACCGCGCGGGCGTTCCGGTGGCGGTGGTGCAACTGCTGATCGGCGGGCCGGCACAGGGGCAGGCGCTGGTGGCCCATCCTGACGTGGACGGCGTGCTGTTCACCGGTTCGGCCCATGCCGGAATCGCGATCAACCGCAAGCTGGCGACCCAGCCGGGCAAGATCCTCGCGCTGGAGATGGGCGGCAACAATCCGATCATCGCGTGGGACACCCCCAAGATCGCCGACGCGGCGGCGCTGATCGTGCAATCGGCGTTCGCCAGCGCCGGCCAGCGCTGTTCGGCCGGGCGGCGGCTGATCGTGAAGTCCGAATTGTACGACGACGTGGTCGGCGAGGTGAAGCGGCTGGCGGACCGGCTGATCGTCGGCGCGCCGTTCGACGATCCTGCCCCGTTCATGGGCCCGGTGATCGACAACCACGCCGCCGACGGACTGAGCGAGAGCTTCGTCTACCTGCTGTCGAACGGCGGGCGACCGATCAAGCACATGGTCCGGCTTGACCGAGACAGACCGTTCCTGTCGCCCGCGATCATCGACACCACCGCGATGGCCGAACGGCCCGACGTGGAATTGTTCGGGCCGCTGCTGCAGGTGATCCGGGTGGATGATTTCGACCAGGCCATCGCCGAGGCCAACAACACGCGGTTCGGCCTGGCCGCGTCGCTGATCGGCGGCACCCCGCAGGATTACAACCGGTTCTGGGCGAACATCCGCGCCGGGATCGTCAACTGGAACCGGCCGACCAACGGCGCCTCGTCCGCCGCGCCGTTCGGCGGGGTGGGTCTATCGGGCAATCACCGGCCGAGCGCATTCTATGCGGCGGATTATTGTGCCTATCCGGTCGCCTCAGCCGAGATGGAACAGCCGCGCGCGTCGATCGGGGTGGGGCTGAAGGACGAATAAACGCGCCGGTCTCACCCGCCGCCCATCAGCCCCCGTTGGTGACGAGGTCCACTTCAGTCAGCCCGCCGCGCGTGCGCAAGTAGACCACATAGGCCGCCGCGCCCTTGGTGCCGTCGATCACATGATCGCCGCCGTCCAGCCGGTGAGTCGCGGCGAAGCCGGCGGTGCGGGCACGGGTCCAGTAGAAATCGGTCACATCGCCGAGCGGAACCGGGGTGACGAAGTTCACCACGCGCAAGCGGCAGCCATCGGCATCGGTCCCGGCGGCTTCCTGGACGTGACCGCGCGGGTAGACCGGGAACGGCGCCGGCAGCTTGGCCGCCCAGGCCATGGTGTAATCGACCTTCGCCGCGCAATCCTGGCCCGTCCCGGCGCCGTGCTTGCCCAGCACGACACGGGCGGTGAGCGCGGCGGTCTGGCCAGCAGCCGCACCGCTGCCGGCCTGCGGATCGGGGGCGTGCTGGAGCCGGCCGCCGGCGAGCTTTGCCGCAGCGGCGCGGGCGGCGGCGATGGCTTCGGCGCTCTTGCCTTCCGGCGGGATCAGGGCGCTGGCCGGGCCGCCGCCGGCAAGCGCGGCATTCTGGGGATTCTGGCGGGCAAGATCGGGATCGACCATGATCTCGTCACCCAGCGCGCCGGCCACGGCAGGGTCCCTGTCCTGCGCCTGATCGGCCGGCTTCTTCGCCTCGCACCCGGCCAGCAGGGCGAACAGCACGACCAGCGGGATCAGCAACGAGGGCAGGCGCGGCAGGGCGACCAGAATGGGCATGGCAAGCGATGTCCTTCATACGAGCGTACGCGCGAATCCATCCGCGTTCACGGTTAATAAAATGTTACCATTATTGGTTAATTTTCGCGCCGTGTCAGAGTGGGGCGATGTCCGGCCAGGGCGTTACGGCGCCCGGAACGACGACGGCGCGGCCACTGCGGCGCGGCCACTGCGGCGGGGTTGCGGGGGCCGGTTTACGCGGGTAGTCCGCCGGGCATGCAGCGCCCCGCGTCCACCGTGCCGACCATGAACGGCCGCCCGTCCGGCGGGCTGGCCTTTGGTCTTGGCGCCTACGTGATCTGGGGCCTGTTCCCGCTGTACGTGCGCGCTTTGCAGCACGTTCCGGGGCTGGAACTGGTTGCCTGGCGGCTGGTGCTGGCGATGCCGCTGTGCGTGGTGATGGTGTTTGTATTCCGTCAGGCCGGCGAGGTGGGCGCGGCGCTGCGCAATCGCCGGACGCTGGCGACGCTGACGCTGAGCGCCGTGCTGATTTCCACCAACTGGATCATCTTCATCATCGCGGTGCTGCACGGGCACGTGCTGGCGACCAGCCTTGGCTATTACATCAATCCGCTGGTCAACGTGCTGCTCGGCACGGTGTTCCTGAGCGAGCGGCTGGCACCGCGGCAATGGGCGGCCGTGGGGCTGGCCGGCGTGGCGGTGGCGCTGCTGGCATGGGACGCGCTGCCGATGCTGTGGATCAGCCTGTCGCTGGGAGTGTCATTTGCGGCCTATGGGCTGGTGCGCAAGCTGGCGCCGATCAGTGCGATGCCCGGATTGGCGATAGAAACCATCCTGCTGATGCCGGTGGGCGTGGGTTACCTGATCTATACCGCGATGGCGCCGCACGGGTTGGTGTTCGGCCAGGAAACGGTGACCACGCTGCTGCTGTCGGGCGCCGGGGTGCTAACGGCAGTGCCGCTGTTCCTGTTTGCCGAGGCCGCGCGGCGACTGGACCTGTCGACGCTGGGTTTCGTCCAGTTCGTGACGCCCACCTTCACGTTCCTGCTCGGGCTGTTCGTGTTCCACGAACCGCTGCGGCCGCTACAACTGGGCAGTTTTGCGCTGATCTGGCTCGCGATCGGGATCTTCACCTGGGACCTGATCGCCCGGCGGCGCGAACCGACGCGCTGAACATCCGCGCGGCCAGAGCCCTAGTCCGAGAACTATTCCACGTCACCCCCTACCCGTTCCGGCCCGGCACCATTACCTTGACAGGATGACTGCAACCCGCCTGTATTCCCGCGCCGTGATCCGCCTCAGCCCGCACGGCGAAAGCGAGGACGTGGCCACGTTCCTGCAAGGTCTGGTAACCAATGACGTGACCGGCACGTTGCCGGCATGGTGCGGATTGCTTTCGCCGCAGGGCAAGGCGCTGTTCGATTTCATCGTCTGGCCGGCCGGGCACGAGCTGCTGATCGATTGCGAGGCCGATGCCGCCGACGGACTGGTCAAGCGGCTGACGCTGTACCGGCTGCGGCGGCAGATCACGATTGCCCGCGACGACAGCGTGGCGGTCCACTGGCGACCGCATGTGGGCGACGGCGCGGCGCCCGATCCGCGCCTGGCCGCGCTGGGCCAACGCTGGGTCGCCCCGATCGACCCGGATGACCACGGGGGCGACAGCGAATCGGCCGACGCGGCATGGCTGGCCCACCGGCTGGCTTTGGGTGTGCCCGAGGGCCGCGCCGAACTGGGCGATGGCGACACCCTGTGGCTGGAGACCAGCGCCGCCGAGCTGAACGGGGTCAGCTTCACCAAGGGCTGTTATGTCGGCCAGGAAAACACCGCACGAATGAACTGGCGGCAGAAGGTGAACCGGCGGCTGCTGGTGGTGCCGCTGGACCGGTCGGACCCGAAGCGCCAGCGGGCAGCCTATCCCGCGCTGGGGCGGGCGGTAGATCATGTGCGGGTGGAGGACATCGCGCCGGAACTGGTGCCGGGGTGGCTTAATCTGGACAACCAGGGCGCGGAGCCTTCGCCAAGCTCAGCCTGAGCGGATGGTGAAATTTCCCAAGCCCGCTCAGGCTGAGCCGGTCGAAGCCCTTGCGCGACCTTGGCCTGACCCGACTATCTCGCCGCTTCCGGCGGACCCGCGAGCCCGGCGCGCAGGGCGCCTTCGATCAGCATGCGTTCCGCCTGTTCGCGCGCGGCGGTGCGCGGCAGGCCGAGCGACTGGCTGAGCGGCTCGCCCATCAGCGCATCGCCGAGTGCGAGCAGGACGAGGCTGAGCGTGACTTCGCGCATCGCGCCCGGAACGACATCGTGCAGATCGTCGATCATGTCGTGAATGGCATCGACGATCGGATCGAGTGCATCGTCATTGCCCGACAGCAGCATCCACGAGGCGAGCGCCCCGCCGCCTTCCCGGTCGAACGCATCGAAGGTGAGATCGACCACTTCGCGCGGGGAACCGATCCCGGCGCGGCTGGAGATCACCGCTTCGGCGATGGTGCCGAAATCCGCGACTTCATCAAACAGGAAGTCAACCACACGCGCAAGCATGCGGCGTTCAACCGGGCTGCGGTGGACGCAGGGTACAACCGGTCCGGAATCGACGCGCATGTCGAACAGCTGCTGGCATTGACGAACGACCGGCCGGCCGTGGTCAACCTGGCCGCGACGATGGCGCTGGAACATTACACCGCGCTGCTGGCGCACGAACTGCGTGCGAACCCCGCAGCACCTGGCAGGTGCCGACCCCGCAGTCGCCGCCCTATCGCGCTGGCACGCGATCGCGGAGATCGAACACAAGAGGGTCGCTTACGACACCTACCTGCACGCCGCGCGCGGCTGGAGCCGGGCGACGGGTTGGCGGCCGAAAGCAGTGATGATGCTGATCGTTTCGAAGATCTTCCTGCACCACCG
>JANLUV010000527.1:0-4305 GCA_031363685.1 Alphaproteobacteria bacterium
TCGGCCTGCCCGCGTTCTTCCGCCTCGACCCCGGGGAACGCGCCCGAAGTGTCGACCAGCGTTACAACCGGCAGGCCGAACCGTCCGGCCAGTTCCATCAGGCGGATCGCCTTGCGGTAGCCTTCGGGCTTGCCCATGCCGAAGTTGTGGCGGATCCGGCTCTGGGTATCGTTGCCCTTTTCATGCCCGATCAGCATGATCCGGCGATTGCCCAGCGTGGCGAACCCGCCGATGATCGCGTGATCTTCGCCGTACAGCCGGTCGCCGCCCAGCGGCATGAAATCGCGGAACGCATAGCCGACGTAATCATGGAAGTGCGGCCGCATCGGATGGCGCGCGACCTGGGTCTTCTGCCACGGACTGAGCGCGGCATAGGTGCTGGCCAGCAGGCTTGCGCTTTTCCGCTCCAGCTTTTCGATCTCGGCGGAAAGGTCGATGTCGCCAGCGGCGGCGGTGGCGCGCAGCTCGGCGATTCGCGCCTCGAGCGCGGCGACCGGCTTTTCGAATTCGAGGAAGGAAATCATCCGGCGCGGCTTAATCGCGCGAGGGCCGCTCGGCAAGGGAATCTGGCCCAAAGAAATCTGGCGATGTCGTCCCCAGCGCAGCCGGGACCGGCGCCGGTTTCCCCAGCGGATGCCGTGAATTGACCAGCGCAACCAGCCGCGCGGCATCGACATGGGTGTAGATCTGGGTCGTCGCGATGTCGGCGTGGCCCAGCAAGGTCTGCAGCACGCGCAAGTCTGCCCCGCCCTCCAGCAGATGCGTCGCGAAGGCATGACGCAGGACATGGGGCGAGACTTTTTCCGGGGCGATGTCCGCCCGCGCCGCCAGTTCGCGCAGCAACTGGAACAGCCGCACGCGCGTCAGATGGCCACGTGCCCCGCGTGAGGGAAACAGCAATCTGGACCTCGCGCCTGCCGCTGACCCGGCATGGACACCCCGCAGCGCCACCCAGCGCGACAGCGCCTGCCGCGCCCGGGTGCTGACCGGGACCATGCGCTGCTGCCCGCCCTTGCCGGTCACGGTCAGGAACGGCGCATCGCGCGGAACGGCAGCGAGCGGGAGCGAGACCAGTTCAGTCGCGCGCAGCCCGGAACCGTACAGCAGTTCCAGCAGGACCAGCAGCCGCACCGCCTCGCGCCGCTCGCCCGCCGCGTCCTCCTCCGCATGGCGGAACAACGCATCGATCTCTGCGTGGCTCAGCAGGCGCGGCAAGGGCCGCCGGGTGCGCGGGCGCGGCAGTCCGGGCGAAGGATCATCGCCGCGCAGTCCTTCGTCGACCAGAAAACCGTAGAATTGCCGCAAGGCCGAGCATTTGCGGGCAAGACTGGCGGGGGCCAACCCGGCCCAGTGTTCGCCCAGCCGGGCCAGCGCCGCCGCGTCGGCCCCGGCCAGATCGCCGATCAGCGCCTGCGCACCTGCCAGATCCCGGCGATAAGCTGCCAGCGTATTGATCGCCGCGCCGCGCTGTGCGGACAACATGCCAAGGAAGGCGTCGACCGGGCCCGCGATGTCAGCCCCGCGCCACCGCCTCGGCCGCGATCATCCGCGCCTCGGCCTCAAGCCCGGCGCGGTTGAGCGCGGCGACGATGTGATAAAGGTTGCGCGGCGTCATCCGCTCCCACCCCTCGCCCTGCATGCCAAGCCCGGCCAACAGCGCGACCAGCGCGGGATTGCGGTATTCGCCCGCCTTGTCGATCATCTGCGTCCAGCGGCTCTGGTGATCGAAGGTGAAGCCGTACTTCTTCGCCAGTTCCCGCGCGGTGCCCACCGGCAGCCGGCCCAGGCCCGCCAGCCCGGCGACGAGAAACCGGGTTTTGCGGCCATTGGCGCTGTCATCGCCGCCATGGAAATCGTCGATCGCGCCGCCATCGACGCCGGTGTCTTTGGGGGTCCCGTTGGGCGAGGCCAGCGCCAACAGCGCCCAGCCTTCGCTGCCCTTGGGGCAAACGCTACGCCAGCGCAACGCATTGGCATCGAGCCCGGCGGCCAGCATCGCGCCGATCAGCGCCCCGGCATCCTCGCCGAACGCATCGCTCACCGGCAGGCGCGCGGCGGCATAGGCGGTCAGCACCTGGCGCGAATAGCGCCGCAGCGGATCGCTGGTATCGCCCCAGAGATCCCGGATCGCTGCCACCCGGTCGGCCGGGATTGCCGCCAGATAAGCATCGCGCAGCCGGGTCGCGCGGGTCGCCCATTCGCCGGTGGCGCCGTCTTCATCGTAGATCTGGCCATAGAGATCGATCATCGCCGCGCTCGACAGCACCCCCGTGCCCGCCGCCCGCTCCGCCGCCGCCGCGCGCGCGTCAAGGCCCAGCATCGGCGCGGTCGCGGCGGTGAAGACATAAGCCTTCCCCGAGTCCTGCAACAGCGCGACCGGCGGCTGCAGCCCGACCGCCACCGTCATCCCATAGCGCCACGGCGTCATGTCCTTGACGTCGGTCCACTCGATCGTCACCGCCCGGCGCGCCTTGCCGGCGGCGCCCGCGTATTTCTGCGCCAGCAGCATGTCGATCCGCGGCATCGCCCCGTAATAAGTCAGCCGGTCGAGCGTGGCCATCGCGCGGCTGCCTTCACCGGCGAAGGCATCGCAGATCCCTTGCAGCACCTGCCACGGCTTGTCCTTGCGCGCGCTGCCCTGCAGCGCAATGACCGGGCAGATCCCGGTAAAGTCGGCCGTGGCGACATAGGCATCCAGCGCAGTCTGGGTCAGTGCCGCGCTGAAATTGGCAGTATCGACGTCCTGCACCACCGCGCGGGCCGCAGGTGCCTCGCCCATGCGGACCAGCAGCGCGGCGCGCAAAGCCGTGAATTCCGCCGGGTCCATCCCCACCGGCGCGTCGAGCCGCGAGGCCAGCGCGCGGCGTAGCAGGATGTGCCCCCAGCGCGACACCAGCGTGCCGGAATTTCCGGCCAGCACGGCGCGGACCAGACCGGCGTCCTGCCGGGCCAGGTTCCACGCGGGCAACCCGCCCTCACGCTCGTCCAGCACGCCAATGTGCTTCAACGCGCGCCGGGCGGCGGGCGGGATATCATCCTTGGGCTTGAGCCCCAGCGCCTCGTCCAGTTCATCGGGCGACATCGCCGCAAGCGCCTCGAGCGAGGGCAGGTTGGCCGGCAGCGTGATCGGGCTTGACCGCGCGGCAGCGGCGGCCGGAAGCCCCTGAACCACCGGCGAGGCCCTCGGCGCGGGTGAGGTATTGGCTGCGGGAGCAGTTGCGGCGGTGCCGGCCTTCGCCGGCTTTGCCGCCGATGGCTTGGGTGCGGGCCGGTCAAATCCCGGCGGCAGCAGCGATTCCGGCGCGTCCTGCGCGATCGCCCAGACCGACGTGAGCGCAGATGTGGCGGCCAGCACGGCGCCCAGCATCAGGTGGCGCGACTTCATCGCCCGCGCTCCGGCCCAGTCATGGGTGCAGCGACGGGCATGGAAATTTCCCTGACCGGCTGGCGCCCGCCATCGATCCACGCCCAGGCGATCACCATCAGCACTGCCGCCATCACGATCAGGACGGCCTTTCTCCCGCGCATCGAACTTCCCGTTTCCGCTTGCGACCGAACCGCCAAGATCGGCGACCTTGCCGCAATGCCTCGCGCCCGCTCGGCGCTTGCACGGGCGAGTAGCGCAACTATAGGCAGCGCTGCAATGGAAGTCGACGAACCCAGACTGACAAGCGAGGAGATCGCGGCGATCGCTCGCCGGATCGACCGGCCGATCGTGCTGGTCGGGATGATGGGCGTCTGCAAGACCTCGGTCGGGCGCAAGCTGGCGGCCGCGCTGGGCCTGCCGTTCGTCGATGCCGACGAGGCGATCGAGGAAGCGGCGCAGATGACCATCGCGGAAATCTTCGCGGCTTATGACGAAGCCTATTTCCGCGATGGCGAACGGCGCGTCATCGCGCGCCTGATGGACGGCGAACACGGCGAAAAACCGCGCGTCATCGCCACCGGCGGCGGCGCCTTCGTCAACGACCAGACCCGCGCCCTGATTCTTGCCAAGGCGATTCCGGTGTGGCTCGATTCCGATGTGGCAACGCTGCTCGACCGGGTTGGCCGCAGTGACAAGCGCCCGTTGTTAAACCACGGAAATCCGCGGGAAATCCTCATCCGGCTGCGGACCGAGCGGGAACCGTTCTACAGCCAGGCCCCGATCAAGGTGATCAGCGGCGCCGGGCCGCATGCGCGGACGCTGGACAAGGTGTTGAAAGGTATCGACCAATGGCTGTGATCCCGGTGAGCCTGGCGGGCCGCCCTTACGAGGTGCGGGTGGCGCCGGGGCTGCTGGCCGATGCCGGCGCGCAGTGCAAG
>JANLUV010000386.1:0-3127 GCA_031363685.1 Alphaproteobacteria bacterium
GCGTATGTTTTACCTGTGGGCGAGGGGGCGGACCACGCCGCCGCCTTCGCGCCGGGCCAGCAGCGCCGCGCCTGGGGGCCCGCGCGCGACGGCATAAAGCGGGGTCATCGCACAATCTTCCGCCAGCCCCTGCCACCACGCCGCGCGGTCGAACGGCGCACGGGCGCTGTCTAGCACCGGCGCCAGCACTGGGGCCAGCACCGGGGCCAGCACCGGATCGCCGGAGGCTTTGCGCAGGTCGCGAAGATATTCTACGGCAATCAGAACCAGACCCCAACATGAGCATGATGACAACGGTGCCGCCTGAACCCAGCTCTGCGATCCGGCCGATCGACCATCTCGCCACTGCCGGGGCGGACGACGCGCCCGCGCTGTTCCTGCGCTCGGGTCTGCTTAGCTTCAAGGACTTAAGGTCCCGTATCGCCGCGCTTAGCGGTTGGTTAAGGGATGCGGTGCCCGAACGGGGCGCGCGGGTGGCCAGTTGGGCGGCCAAGGGCGAGCTGACCTGCCTGCTGCCGCTGGCCGCCGCGCGGGCCGGGCTGGTCCATGTGCCGATCAATCCGCTGCTCAAGCGGACCCAGGTCGCGCATATCGTGGGCGATAGCGGGGCGCGGCTGCTGATCGGCTCACCGGCGCGGCTGGCCACGCTGGAGCCTGATGATATCGCCGGGGTATATCGCAGCGTCGGCGAGGACGCGGCGCTGGCCGAGGCGGCGGTGCTGGGGGCGCAGTTGCCGCCGTCATCGGCCGATCCGGACGAACTGGCCGCGATCCTTTACACCAGCGGATCGACCGGGCGGCCCAAGGGCGTAATGCTAAGCCATGCCAACCTGTGGCTCGGCGCGGAGAGCGTGGCCGGCTATCTTGGGCTGGGGCCGGACGACCGGACGCTGGCGGTGCTGCCGCTGTCGTTCGATTACGGGCAGAACCAGCTGTTTTCGACGTGGTATGCGGGCGGGGCGGTGGTTCCGCTCGATTACCTGACCCCGCGCGACGTGGTAAAGGCTATATCGAGGTATGATATCACGACGCTGGCGGCGGTGCCGCCGCTGTGGGTGCAACTGGCCGAACTGGACTGGCCGGGTGAAACCGCCGCGAAACTGCGCCGCCTGACCAACAGCGGCGGTGCCTTGACGACCGATCTGGTTCGACGGCTGCGCGCCTTGTTTCCGGCGGCGCGGGTTTTCGCGATGTACGGGCTGACCGAAGCGTTCCGTTCGACGTATCTCGATCCGGCGCTGATCGATACGCATCCGACATCGATGGGGCGGGCGATCCCCCATGCCGAAATCCTGGTGGTGACCGCCAGCGGTGATATCGCCGCCGCTGACGCGGAAGGCGAACTGGTCCATTGCGGCCCGCTGGTGGCGCAAGGGTACTGGCAGGACGGCGAACGCACCGCCGAACGGTTCCGGCCCGCTCCACCGGCGTCACGCTATGGCGGAACGGCGGTGTGGTCCGGCGACCGGGTGCGGCGAGACGGTGACGGGCTGCTGTATTTTGTCGGGCGGCGCGATGCGATGATCAAGTCGGCCGGCAACCGGATCAGCCCGCAGGAGATCGAGGACGCCGCGCTGGCGACCGGGCTGGTCGCCGAAGCGGTGGCGCTGGGGGTGCCGGACGAGCGGTTGGGGCAGGCGGTTCATCTGGTCGTCAGGGCTGCGTCCGAAACTTCGGGCGGGGAGGAAGAATTGCCCCGCAAGCTTATGCAGGAGTTACCAAATTTCATGCAGCCCAAGGCAATACATTGGCGCGACGCGCTGCCGATCGGGCTTAACGGCAAGATCGACCGCGCCGGGTTGCTGCAGGAGTTGAGCACATGAAGCCGCTTGGTCCTGTTCCGCAAGGTTTCAGCGCCTTGGATGGCATTCTTTCGATTAATGATGAAGTCGCCACGGCGCTGGTCGAGCGCGCCGGGGGGACACCGCTGTTCGTCTATTCGGGCCAGATGCTGCGCGACCGCGTGGCGCGCCTGCGCGCGGCGATGCCTGCTGGACTTTCAATACATTATGCCGTGAAAGCAAATCCATATACGCCATTGGTTCAGGTTATGTCTGAACTTGTCGATGGGTTCGACATTGCCTCGGGCGGCGAACTGGCGCGGATACGCGAGGCGGGGATCGATCCGGCGCGGGTCAGCTTTGCCGGGCCGGGCAAGCGCGACGACGAACTGGCCGCCGCCATCGCCGCCGGGGTGACGATCAACCTGGAGAGCGAGGCGGAAGCGGTGCGGGCGTTGCGGCTGGCCGAAAGTGCCGGGATCACGCCGCGGCTGGCGATCCGGGTGAATCCCGAGTTCGACCTCAAGGGATCGGGGATGAAAATGGGCGGCGGGGCCAAGCCGTTCGGAGTTGACGCCGAACGGGTCCCGGCGCTGGCCCGGCAGGTCATCGCTGCCGGGGCGGAGTGGCGCGGCTTCCATATTTTCGCCGGCAGCCAGGCGATATCGGCCGATGCTATCATCGAGGCGCAGGCGCAGACGCTGGAACTGGCGGCCCGACTGGCTGGGGCGAGCGGCGCGCCGCTGCCGCACGTGAATCTGGGCGGGGGTTTCGGGATTCCGTACTTTCCCGGGGATACCCCGCTCGACGTGGAAAAGGTCGGTGCGGCGCTGGCCGAGCGGCTGGCCGATCTGCCGCCGGAACTGGCCGAAACGCGGTTCTGCATCGAGCTGGGCCGCTGGCTGGTGGGCGAGGCCGGGGTGTATCTGACCCGGATCGTCGACCGCAAGGTCAGCCACGGCGAGGTGTTTCTGATCACCGATGGGGGGCTGCACCACCAACTGGCCGCCTCGGGCAACTTTGGCACGGTGGTGCGCCGCAATTACCCGGTCGCGATCGCCACCCGGTTTGGCGCCCCGGTGGAGGAGGAAGCGAGCGTGGTCGGATGCCTGTGCACCCCGCTGGACCGGCTGGCCGACAAGGCCGGGTTTCCGCGTGCTGAGGTGGGTGATCTGGTCGCGGTGTTCTGCGCCGGGGCTTACGGCGCCACGGCCAGTCCGATGCTGTTCCTGGGGCAGGGACCGGCCAGGGAACTGCTGACTTAACCTTTTGAAATGGTTCGTCCCGGTTTGGGACCGGGCTGCTGAAACCGAGGCAAATGGCCGAATCCGGGTAGATCACTAACC